>JAUVQP010000109.1 GCA_030598075.1 Miltoncostaeaceae bacterium
AGCTCCATGCGCCGCCGTACCGCCCCGCTCCGTTCGAGCCACTCGAGCAGGCGCGAGCGGGCCCGCGCGCTGCCCACCGTGGGCGAGTCGTCGAGAAGGATCGCCCAGCCCAGCTCGTCGCCGGAGGGAAGGCGGCTCAGAGCCTCGGCGGCACGATGGCCGACCCAGAAGTCGCCGTCGCCGGCCAGGCGGCGATGGGCTGGTTCCGCGTCGTCGCCGACCAGCAGGCCCAGCGCCGTCGCCGCCGCCGCCCTCGCGAACGGCGCGGGATCGTCGGCCAGCGCCCGCAGCCGATGCTCCACGCCCGCGGGGATCGGCGGGCCCAGACTGGCGAGGGCGAGGGCGCAGCGGCGCCGCACCTCCGGCGCCTCGTCGACGAGCCCGCCGGCGATGGCCTCGACCGCCATCCGATCTCCTCGGTATCCGGCGACCTCCGCGAGCGCACCGCGCGATCGGTTGTCCGCGTCCGCGATCGCCGCGGCGAGCGGTGGTCCCGCCGAGGCGTCGAGACGCAGGATGGCTCCTCCCGCGATACCGAGCCCGATCCTTCCGTCGGTGAACGCCCGGATGAGGGCGCGCGCCCCGTCCGGCCCGCCGATCCTCCCGAGCGCACCGGCCGCGGCGTCACGCACGCCGAACCGCGCGTCCCCGAGCCTTGAGATGAGCGGCGCGGCGGCTTCGTGGCTTCTCATCCGTCCCAGGCGCCACGCGGCTTCGGCGCGTCGCCACGCCCTCCGGCTCCGGAGGTGCCTCATCTCGTCAGCGACGAACCCCTCGCGCTCGAGCCACTCGATCGCCCGCTCTCGGCTCGACCCGCTGAACAGATCGAGCGCCTCGAGCGTCATGTCGCGGGAGACCCTCCGCGCGCGAGCCCCGCGCGGGCTCGCCGCCGGCGCGTCGCCCAGCAGCACCGACAGCACGAGGGGAAGGAGTTCCTCCTCGACGGGCTCCCGGAGGGCCGCCTCGCGGTCGTAACGCCACCTCGACACCGCCATCGTCAGGAGGCCGCCCAGCGCCGCAAGCGCCGTGAGGCCGCCCGCCAGCCCGCCCACCACGAGCGGGCTCACCGTGCCGCCCCATGCCCGCTAGCCAGCCCGCGACCTCGTCGGGATCGACCGGCAGCGTCATGACCGCGTCGGCCCCGGCGCGCCGAGCCGGGCCCCGCTCCTCTTTCCGGTGGCTTGGCGTCAGCGCCAGAATCGCCGCCGGAGCCGCTGTGCGAACGCTGAGCTGACGGCGCAGCTCCAGCCCCGGAACGCCCGCGCCACTCGCCCCGATGACGTACGCGTCGTGCGGGTCGTCGAGCACCCCTTCCGACGCCGCCGCCTCGCCGTCGGTCGTCGAGACCTCGTGGCCGTCCCGGCGAAGACGCAGGGCGAGTGCCTCGCGGAGCAGTCGGTTGGGATGGGCGATGAGAACGCGCACGATGGTCCTGCTCCTTTGAGCGGAAAGGGGTGCGCCGGCGTGAGCGATCGAGGACGCTCACGGAGTTGGCGGAACACCCGGCGCGCCGCCTGGCCAACGGCTTCCGCTCCATCTGCTTTGATCCCGCTGGTGCCGCACTCCGCCGCCTCGCCGATGGGCAGACACATCGGCCCGCTCGCCCGGCTGGCGCGGGCCTGCGCGAGGCACCGGTGGATCACCATCGGCTCGTGGGTCGTGGCGGCCGTCGTCATCGCGGTGGCCGCCGCCACCGTGGGCGGCACCCTGGTCGACGAGTTCACCATTCCGAACTCCGACGCCCAGCGTGCCCAGGACCTACTGGAGGCGCAGTTCCCGTCGCAGTCCGGCGAAGCGGCTCAGTTGGTGTTCGCCACCGAGAGCGGAAAGCTCGACGAGGGGCAGCACAAGGCGGCCATCGACGAGGCGCTCCAGCGCTCGTCGGGCATTGCCGGCGTGGTGGCCGTGGGCGATCCGTTCGCCGGCGAGGGTGGGGCCGTCAGCGAGAGCGGCCAGATCGCCTTCGCGGACGTGCAGTTCGACGAGCAGAGCTTCGAGGTGCCGCTGTCCGACGTCGAGCAGCTCGAGGACCAGGTGCGCGAGGCCGTCGACGGATCCGGCGTCGAGGTCCAGTTCACCGGTCCGGTCATCCAGAACTCCGAGCCACCGGACACGGGCACCTCGGAGCTCATCGGGATCGTCGTCGGCTTCATCATCCTGCTCCTCGTTCTGCGCACCGTCCTCGCCGGGGTGCTTCCGATCGTCATGGCGCTCATCGCCGTGGTGCTGGGGTTGCTGCTTCTCACGCTCGCGGCGGCGCTCACCAACTTCAACACCATCACGCCGGTCCTGGCGACGATGCTCGGCCTGGGGGTGGGCATCGACTACTCGTTGTTCATCCTCACGCGCTACCGCCAGGCCTTGGCCGAGGGCGCCGCCCCGCCGGACGCCGCCGCGTTCGCCGCGTCCACCGCCGGGCGGGCCGTCGTGTTCGCCGGTATCACCGTCGCGGTGTCGATCTCCTCGCTCGCGGTCATCGGCATCGACTTCATCACCAAGCTCGGCCTGGGCGCCGCGATCACCGTGCTCACGTCGGTGCTGGCCGCGATCACGCTTCTCCCCGCGCTCCTCAGCCTGCTCAGCAGGTGGCTCGATTTCCGCTTTTGGCGTGCGCTCTTGGGCCTTCTCAGCCGGCTGTTTAGGTTCCGCTGGCCACCCGACGAGTTCCGCTGGCCGCCTTGGTGGAAGGCGCCCGACGACTCCCCGGCCGCTCAGCACGCCTCGGTCTTCGGCCGGTGGGGTCGCTTCGTCACCAAGCGCCCCTGGGTGACGGTCGTCGCGACCCTTGCCGTGCTCGGTGTGCTGGCCCTCCCCGTTCTCTCCATCCAGATCGGCTCCTCCGACGCGGGCACCAACCCGCCCGGCACGACGACGCGCCAGGCGTATGACCTGCTCGCGCAGGGTTTTGGGCCCGGCTTCAACGGGCCGCTCATCGTGGCGGTCAGCGAGGGAAGCGACCCCGGCGCGGCAGACGCGCTCGCCAAGGCGTTCCCCGGTGATCCGGACGTGGCGTCGGTGCCCCCGCCGGTGTTCAACGAGAGCCGGTCCACGGCCGTGGTCACGGTGTTCCCCAAGACGTCGCCGCAGTCGTCACAGACCAGCGACCTGGTCGAGCGCGCCCGCGAGGACATCATCCCCGGCGCCCTCGCCGGAACCGATGCCGTCGCGTACGTCGGTGGTCAGACGGCCGCGTTCGACGACGCGGCCGCGCAGATCTCCGACCGCGCCGGCTACTTCCTGCTGGCGGTCATCGGCATCACCTTCCTGCTTCTCTCCATGACGTTCCGCTCGGCGGTCATTCCCATCAAGGCGTCGCTCACCACCTTGCTCTCGGCGCTGGCCGCCTTCGGCCTCCTCACCGCGGTCTTCCAGTGGGGCTGGCTCCAGGGGCTCATCGGGCTCGACCGGACCGGTCCCATCGAGTCGTTCCTGCCGGTCATCGTGTTCTCGATCCTGTTCGGCCTCTCGATGGACTACGAGGTGTTCCTGGTGAGCCGCATCCGCGAGCTGTACACGAAGGGCGCCGCGCCGCGCGATGCCGTCACGAACGGCGTGGCGGCCATCGGGAAGGTGGTCGCCGCCGCGGCGCTGATCATGTCGGTGGTGTTCCTGTCGTTCATGCTGGGCGACGACCGAATCATCAAGGAGTTCGGGCTCGCCCTGGGCGCTGCGGTCCTGATCGACGCCTTCGTCGTGCGGCTGACGCTGGTGCCGGCCCTCATGTATCTGCTCGACGAGAGGGCGTGGTACATGCCCCGCTGGCTCGACTGGGCGCTTCCCGACATCACGATCGAGCCGCCCGAGGCCGACTCTCCGGTGGGCGAGCCGGTCACGGCGGCCACGGCGCGGCCCGAGAGCGGGTAGTCGGGTCACGACCGCGGGGTTCGTGTTGGCCCCGGGGCGCCCATAGCATTCCGCGCCGATGCGTCGGCGCTGGCCCATGGGTTCCCACGCGACCGTGGGCCTCGTGGGGGCGCTCGCGCTCCTCGTGGCGGTTGCCGCCACCGCCGGGGTGCGCGCGCTGGACGACCCTCTCGACCGGATTCCGGCGGGGGTCCACGTGGGCCCGGTTGACGTCAGCGGGCTGACCATCGCACAGGCCGAGGGAGCCCTCCGCGCCCGTGCCGACGAGTTTCGGCCGGGGGGCTTCGTGCTGCTGAGAGCCCCGGACGCGCCGCGCTTCGGCATGCGGGTGTCGACCGAGAGGCTGGGCGCGGCTCCCCGCATCAAGCGCGCTGCGATCGAGGCGGCGGCGGAGCGCCCCGCCTTCGGCTCCCGGGTGCTCGCTCAGATCGGAGCACCCCGGCGCCGCACCGTGGCCATGCGGTACCGGGTCGGAGAGCGGCCCGTCAACGCGGTCATCCGCCGAGCGCGGGCCCGTCTGGAGCGCAGCCCGGTCGACGCACGCGTTCGCCTGCGCGGCGCGCGCTTCGTGCTCGTGCCCTCGCGCCGCGGTCGGCGGGTCCGGCGCGAGGATCTGCGGGCGCGCCTGCGCCACCTCCCGTCCGCGATCGAGGTGGGCGTGGTGTCGGTCCCGCCCCGCGTCGCCGACCGGACCGCGCGCGCCGCGGCCCGTCGCGCCAACCGGATCGTCCGGGCGCCGGTCACGGTGATCGCCGCCGGCAGGCGGGCCGGGCTCGACCGACCGGCGCTTCGGCGGGCGATCCGCTTCACCCGCGTCGGGCGCCGCGTCCGGGTCTCGCTCGACGCGACCGAGGTGGAGCGGTCTCTCCTGCCGGGCCTCCGTGGCGCCACCGTCAGATCCGTCTCGGCGCGTTTCGTCGTCGCCGGCGAACGCGTCACGCTCACCCCGGGCGTCGACGGCCGGGCGATCGATTGGAAGGTCACCGCCCGGCGCATCGCGGCCCGTCCCGGCGCGGCCACGATTCGTGCGCGCGTCGTCGTCAGCGAGCCCGACCTCACCACCGAGGAGGCTCACCGGCTCCGCATCCGCGAGCTCGTGTCCGAGTTCACGACCAACTACTCCTGCTGCCCGCCGCGCGTCGCCAACATCAGGCTGGGAGCCGAGGCGATCGACGGCACCATCGTCCCTCCGGGCGGCACCTTCTCGCTCAACGAGGCCATGGGCGAGCGCACCCGCGAGCGCGGCTTCGTTCCGGCGCCGCAGATCAACGCCGGCAAGCTGGAGGATGCCGTCGGCGGGGGCGTCAGCCAGATCGCCACCACGGTTTTCAACGCCGCCTGGTTCGCCGGGGTCAGGCTGGTGGCGCACACCCCGCACCAGTTCTACATCTCGCGCTATCCGCCCGGCCGGGAGGCCACGGTCAGCTTCGGAGGACCCGAGCTGATCTGGGTCAACGACTGGCCGGCGGGCGTCCTGGTGAAGGCCGAGGCCGACGACTCGGGCATCACCGTCCGCCTCTACTCGTCCAAGCTCGGGCGCAGG
>JAUVQP010000035.1 GCA_030598075.1 Miltoncostaeaceae bacterium
CAAGCGCACCCAGAGCGACACCTCGTCGATGACGGCGACGGCCGCGCGGACGGCGTCCGGTTGCCCCGCGAGCGTCAGCCGGTTGCCGCGAAGGTCGACCTCGACCGGCAGGCGATCCTCGAGGGCGTGGAGAACGCGGTCCTCGACACCCGCAAGCTCGACCGCGACCTCGTCGGCGAGGTCGATCGAGCGTTTCTCCGCGGCACCGGTGGCACTCACGCCACAGGCTCCCCGAGGAGATGGTTCCCGACGACGCCGGCGACCGTGACCGGCACCACCGCGCCCGGGCCGCCGGCGCCCGGAGGAAGCGTGAACCGACTGTAGTCGCGGCCGAATCCCGAGCGGGCGCCCTCCTCGTGCAGGGTCTCGACGAGAACCTCGTCGTGGCTGCCCACGCGGAGCTGACGGTGGCCGAAGCCGAGACGGTCCGAGAGATCGCGGAGCGCGGCCGCGCGATCGCGACGTACGTCCGGTGCGACGACGCCGGGCAGCGACGCGGCGGCCGTGCCGGGGCGCGGCGAGTACGGAAACACGTGCACCCGCGAGATCCCGGCCTCCTCGATCACCGCGATCGTGTTGGCGAACGCGCCGTCGTCCTCCCCGGGAAATCCCGCGATGACGTCGGTGGTCAGGTTGAGTCCCGGAATCGCCTCACGCGCTCGCGCACAGGCGTCCAGGTAGTCCGCGGGACCGTAGTGGCGACCCATCGCCGCGAGGACGCCGCCGTCTCCGGACTGGAGCGGGATGTGCAGATGGGGCGCCACGGAGGCTGTTTGCGCGACCACCTCGAGCAGGCGCGGGGTGAGGGTCGCCGGCTCGATCGAGCTGATACGGAGGCGGGAGAGCCCCGAGAGCCGCCCCGCGGCACCCACCAGGTCGGCGAGATCGGCGCCCGTTCCCGGGTCGCGGTAGGTGCCGATGTTGATGCCGGTGAGCACGAGTTCGGGGTGCCCGTCGGCGAGGCGACGGCGAGCGTCGGCCAGGACCCGCGCGAGCGGCCGGCTCTCGGCGGAGCCCCGCGTGGTGGGGATGATGCAAAAGGAGCACCCCTCGTCGCAGCCGTTCTGGACCTTCAGAAACGCGCGCGTCCGCCGGGAGGTCGGGCGCGCCCGGTCATCCGCGCACGCTCCGTCCCCTCCCGATCCGAGCGCTTGCACGATCTCCTCGGCCGCGCGATCGACGGACCCCGCGATGGTCGTCACCCCGCCTCGAAATTGCTCCGGCGTGAGGTTGGCCGCGCACCCGGTGGAGAAGGTCCGGGCGGTCCGGGCGGAGCGATGGGCCTGCTTCCGGCTCTTCTTCTCGGCCGCTCGAGTCAGCGCGCAGGTGTTGACGACGTGAACGTCGGCATTCTCCGGCGACGACTCCCGGTGCCCCGCGTCGAGCAGCGCGTCGCGAATCACCATGGCGTCGGCGTGGCTCACCTTGCAACCGAGAAAACGTACGGCGAACCTCATCGCGCACGCCCGGATCCGAGGTGCCCGGCTGCGTCGAGCGCGAGGCTCACGGCGACGAGGGCGGCGGTCTCGGCCCGCAGGGTGGCGTCGCCGAGACAGCAGACACGGTGCCCGGCGGCGCGCGCCGCGGCGAGCTCGCCCGGCGCGAAGCCGGCGTCGGGGCCGATGAGCAAGGAGGCGCCGAGGCGTCGATCGAGAGCGCCGCGAAACGACTCGTCCCCCGCGCGGTCGAGGAGGAGGCCCTCGCCGGAGGGAATCTCCGAGATCACGGTCTCGAACGGTACCAGCCCCCGCACCTCGGTCAGGGAGCCGTGCCCGGCCTGCCGCGCGGCCGCCGCCGCGATCCGTCGGAAGCGCTCGCGCCGGCGCTCGAAGGCGCCGGCGTCCGGAACGCGGCGGCTCCGCTCCGACGCAAAGGGCACGATGCGGGGAACGCCCAGCTCGGCCGCCTTCTCGACCAGCATGTCGAGTCGGCCCCATTCCATGGTCCCCACATGGAGGGTCACGTCCGGAACCGGGGGCGCGGGCCGGCGGCGGCCGACGCGGACCAGCGCGCCCTCGCCGGCGGCGGCGATGGTCCCGGTCCAGATGCCCCCGCGACCGTCCATCAACTCGATGGCATCACCGACCTGGCGGCGCACGACGCGAAGCGCATGGTGTGAGTCCTCGGCGGACAGGGCGATCTCTTCGCCCTCCGCGGGAGGCGCCTCCACCAAATAGCGGAAGACGTGGCTCACGACCGCCCGCCAAGCAGGATCGTGGCCCACCCGTCCGCCGCGACGGTGCGCACGACGGTGAAGCCGGCGGCGTCGAAGACACCCACCATGTCGCCGATCTCGTCGGGCCGCAGCCCGCTCGCGACGAGGTGCCGGGGTCGGGGCGACGCCAGCGCCGGGGCGAGCTCGCGGAGCACTGTGGCCGTGAGGTTCGCGACCACCGCGTCCGCGGACGGCAGCGGGTCGCGGCCGATGGTCCGGAGCCCCACGCGGACGCCGACCCCGTTGGCGCGCGCGTTCTCGATCGTCGCATCGACGGCCAAGGGATCCGAGTCGACCGCCCACACGGGATCGAAGCCCAGTCGTCGGCCCGCGATCGCGAGGATTCCGGAGCCACAGCCGACGTCCAGCAGCGACCCGCCGTCAAGCTCGGCCAGGAGTTCCAGGCATCCCCTCGTCGTCGCGTGCTGACCGGTGCCGAAGGCCATGCCCGGGTCGATGATGACGTCCTCGACGCTGGCGCGAGCGGGCACCCACGGAGGCCGGATCCACAGCCGGCTCGCGATCCCGAACGGGCGGTGAAATCGCGCGATGGACTCCGTCCATTCCGCCCCCTCCTCCGCAACGGTGACCTCCGCCTCGATTCCGACCGCCATCAGGGCCTCCCTCAGCCAGGACCCGTCGCCGGCGCGCGACGGCGGAAGCCAGAGATCGATGCAGACCCTCTCGCCCCGGACCCGCTCGGAGCACCCCACGCCGGCGGCCTCCCAGACGAGGGCGACCGCGAGGTCTCCCTGCTCGCGGGGCACGCACGCCGTCAGGCGAGCCAACGGGGGCGTGCGTGGGCTTCTAGCGGAAGGCGTGCTTGAGACGGTCGAAGAGACCCTCGCCGTCGCGGTAGTTCTTGTCGGTGAGCTTGCCCGCCAGATCGGCGACCGCCCGACGTCCCGCCTCGTCGTCGACCCGGGGGACTCGGACGTCCATGATGACCCGCTGGTGACCGCGGCCGCGGCCGCGCAAAGACGGAAAGCCCTTACCGCGCAGCACGACCTCGTCGCCATGCTGGGTGCCGGGCTCGATCTCGATGTTCGCCTCGCCGTCGAGCGTCGGAACGCTGACCGTGGTGCCGACCATGGCGTCAGTGGCCGGAACCTCGATGGTCGTGAGCACGTCCAGGTCGTGTCGAGCGAAGCGCTCGTCCTCGGCGACGTCGACCTGGACGTAGACGTCGCCCGCGGGCGCGCCGCGGTCGCCGGCGTGACCTCGCCCGACGAGGCGAATCTGCTGGCCGCTCGAGATTCCGGCCGGAATCTCGACGCGGGCCGTGCGGGATCGCGCCTGGCGCCCGGCTCCGACGCACGTGGCGCAACGCTCGGCGGGAATCTCCCCGGCCCCGCGACAGTGCGAGCAAACCTGGGTGCGCAGAAACTGGCCGAACGGACCCCGGGCCACCTCGCGCACCTGACCCTGACCCCCGCACGACGGGCAGCGATCGAGGCCCGCGCCGGGAGCGGCCCCGCTCCCCCCGCACGTCTCGCACGGGGCGACGACGTCGAACTCAATCTCGCGCTCCACTCCCTGCGCGGACTCCACGAAGGTGATGTCGACGGCGATCCCGAGGTCGTCGCCGGCCCGGGCACCTCCCCGCGCCCCGAACCGTTCGCCGCCGAAGAAGGCCGCGAACAGGTCCTGGAACGAGTCGAAGTCCGTGAAGTTCGTGCCCTGCCCGCGCACGCCCTCGTGACCGAACCGGTCGTACATGCCCCGGGACTCGGCGTCGGACAGCACTTCGTAGGCCTCCGCCGCCTCCGTGAAGAGGGCCTCAGCGTTCGGATCGTCGGGGTTGACGTCCGGATGAAGCTCGCGGGCCTTGCGACGGAACGCGCGCTTGATGTCGTCATCGCTGGCGTCGCGACCGACGCCCAGCACCTCATAGTAGTCGCGGCGACTCATCCAGCTACGGCCAGCGTAGCAGGGCGATGTCTCCGGGCGCCGGCGGCCCGCGTCATCAGCTCACGCAGCACGGTTGCCCCCATCCGAATGCGTCGTCGGACGAGCGCGCGTCGAGATGAGCCGGTGCGCCCGCGGCCGAGCCCGGCAGCCCAGACGGTGACGGGGGAACACCTCGAGCCCCTACGGAGGGCGGCGGCTGGCAACATGCCCCTGGCCGTCGTGGCGGCCTACCGGCGCCGACGCAACCCACCTGCGCCCGGAACTCTCCGCCTGCGCGCCACGCGCGCCGAGCCGGGCACCGCCCTGGGCAAAGGAGAGCCACCGCACGATGTCGAACCGTTCGCACGCCCTCCGCACGCAGCGACACTTTCGGACGGAAAGGCTCACCCTTGCGCCCTTTGTCCCGATAGCAGACGTAAGCCGTTGACCCCTCTCGCCAACACCGGTCGCCCGGCACCCCGGCCGGGGTGCCGCCCATGAGCCGAAGCGTCGGTTTGGACCGAAAGCGCTCCCTGCTGCTCGGCGCGGGAGTCGTCGGAACCGCGCTCGCCGCCTACGGCCTCGCGATGGCCGTTGATCCGGGTGCCCTTACGAAGGCGTTCGCCGGCGTCCGATGGGAGTGGTTCGTCGTCGCCGCCCTCGCCTACGCGGCGAGCCAGCTCGTCGCCGGGTTCGTGTGGCGAGCCGGACTGTCGGCCGGCGGCCTTCACGGGGTCGGGCGCGGATGCGCTCTCAGCAGCCACTGGTTGGCCCGTGGTGCCGCGGAGCTGCTTCCGGCTCAGCTCGGCGAGGGCGTCCGCCTCGCCGCGCTCAGACGGCACCCCGCGACCGACGAGGGAGGCTGCGCCCGGATCGCCGGCAGTGTCGGCGCGTTCAAGCTTGTCGACGGGCTCGGCAACCTCGTCGTCGCCGGCCTCCTGACGCTGGTCGTGCCGCTTCCCGGGCCCGCCGCGAATGTGCGCTGGGTCCTCCTGGCGGTGCTTCTCGCCGCCGCGCTGAGCGGCGCCCTGGCCTGGCGTCTCGGCGTCGAGCGCGCGAAGGCCTGGCTTCCGGCGCCGGCGCGACGCGCGCTTCGGGGCGCCACGGACGGGGCGGCCCTGTTGGGAGACCGGCGCCGGGCGATGCGCGCCTTCGCGCTCCACGGCGCGTCTACGGCGGCCCGCATCGTCAGCCTCGCAGCCCTGCTGCTGGCCTTCGGTCTTCCACCCGGCGCGGCGCTGCTCGTGTTCGCGCTCCTCGTCATGGCGTCGCTCATCCCCATCTCGCCCGGTGGTTTGGGCGTTCGCGAGGCGGCACTCGTGCCAGCCCTCGTCGCCGCCTACGGGCTGGGCACCGACAACGCGCTGGCGTTCAGCCTCTCGATTCAGGCCATGGTGCTGGCGGTGTCGCTGATCGGCGGCCTCGTGGCGCTCGCCTACCACCATCGCGGGGTACGGCGCGCCCGGCGCGAGCGCGTCGCGGTGCCCGCTCCGGCCTAGCCGGCGCCCCGGCGGGACGCCACTCAGTCGGGGAGGATGTCCTCCTCGTCCCCCTCACCGTGCTTGGCGAGGTTGTCCTGGCCCGACTGAATGAGCTCGTGGGCCTCCTCGATCGACCCCGCGCCGAAGAGGAGGCGCGTCAGGCTTCGCGCGTCGCGGGCCAGCAGGTGCCCGACGCCCGCCTCCTGAACCCAGAACGGGGCCGCGTCGGAATCCTGGCGAAGCAACTCGACCGCCTGATGCCCGCAGTCCTCGAACGTGTAGGTCGCTATGGCGAACCGGCTTGGCGTGTCGACGCCCTCGTTGGTCCACGGGATGAGAGGGGCCGAGCGACGACCGCTCGGCTCGATGACCTCCGACGCGAGCTCGACGTCCCTCCAGGTCAGCTCGGTGGGAACGCGGAGGTTGAACAGGAGCGTCTCGGCCTCGTCGGTCTGCTCGGCGGCGCTGGCGAGCACCGCGGCGACCCAGTGGGCCTCGGCGAAGGACAGGCCCGTGAAGAGGTCGGCCTCGTCGAGGAGCGGCGCAAGGTGAGCGTCCGGGCGCGTCGTGATGCCGACGGCGTACTCGTCGGGTCCCATCAGCCCCGCCTCGAGCCGGGCGAGAACACGGACGGAGGCCGAGTCGTCGGCACGGAGGGGGCGCCTCCACACCTCGAGAATCTCGAACCGGTCCTCGTGAAGCTCCTCGGGTTCCATCAGCCCCTACTCGTAGACGTCCTCGACGTACTCGGACAGAAGGTGGGCCGCCTCGCGCACGGCCGCCATCGCGAGGCGGTAGTCCATGCGCGTCGGGCCCATCAGCGACACCACACCCAGGTTACGCCGCGCGACACCGTAGTTGGCCGCGACCATGGACAGTCCCGCCAGGTCGGGATCGGGCATCTCGCCCCCGATCCGGAGATAGAGCTCGTTGCGACCGAGCGCCCCGCGCAGAAGATCGAGCAGCGCATACCGCTCCTCGATCGTCCGCAGGAGTCGGTCGACCATGTCGACGTCGATCGCGCGAACGGCGGCGGCCAGCTGCGCCTGGCCCGCCACGTGGAGCAGCATGGCGCCGGCCTCAAGCTCGGTCACGGCGGGCGCAAGGACGGCGAGAAAGCTCTGCTCCGCCATCGAGAGGGAAGGCTCGGCGAGGCGCGACGCGATCATGCGGGCCCCCACGGCGAGCCCCGAAAGGCGCTCGGTGAGGAACTCCCCGGCCCACTGCGCCAGGCCCTCGTCGACAGGCTCCGAGAGCTCGAATAGCCGCCGGTGGACCTCACCCGTGGAGGCGATCACGACGACCATGGCGAGCCGAGGCTGGAGCGCCAGGACCTCGACGTGACGGATGGTCGCGGAGTCTGGAGTCGGCGCCGTGATCACCCCGAGCAGGTGCGTGACCTCCGCGAGCGCCTCAGCGAACTGCCCGAGCGCGGCGTCGACCTCACGTCGCATCGGAACCGCCTCGAGCGCATCCTGCAAGGGGGCCAGAGGCCCGGCTCCGCCCTCCTCGCGCAACCGGTCGACGTACTCACGGTATCCCTTGTCGGTCGGAACGCGGCCGGCTGAGGTGTGCGGGTGGCCCAGATACCCGGCGCCCTCCAGAGCCGCCAACTCGGAGCGGACCGTGGACGGCGAGAGATCTATGCCCTGGCGCCCGGCGAGCGCCTTGCTGCCGACGGGGGCTCCGTTCTCGATGAACCGCTCGACGACCGCCGAGAGGATCATCCGTCGTCGCGACGTCAGCGGCGGACCCTCCGCGGCCCGACTCACACGAACTCCATCAGCCGCCCGAGGACGGCGTTCTGCACGAAGCGTCCCTCCCGGGTGAGGCGGAAGCCGTCACCCTCACCGTCGCCGGCGACCAAGCCGCGATCGCGAAGCTCATCGATGGCCTCCGGATGGTCCGGGGGGCCCGCCCAGGCCAGATCGAGCGGGCGGTCCAGGCGCAGCCCGAGCATCCATCGCTCTCTCCGCCTGACGTCGGCGTCCAGAGACTCGGCCGAGCGACGGGGCGGGCGGGCGCTCGCAAGTGCCGAGAAGTATGCGTCGAGACCCGAGGCGTTGCGCCAGCGGATCCCGTCGACGGTCGACACGGCACCCACCCCGACACCGAGGTAGTCGGCCGCGCGCCAGTAGGCGAGGCTGTGACGGCACTCGTGGCCGTCGCGGGCAAAGTTCGCCGTCTCGTACCAGCGGTACCCCTCACGCTCGAGGCGACCGACGATGCCACGGTAGGCGTCGGCGACCTCATCCTCGTCGGGCAACGTGACGGCCGCGCGCTGAAGAGCGGACCCCGGCTTCAACTCGAGCTCGTACCACGACAGGTGGTCGGGGCCGAGATCGAGCGCCGCTTCCACGTCGCGCTCGACGTCGCCCGGGGACTGCCCCGGAACTCCGAAGAGCAGGTCGATGCTGATCGATCGGAAGCCAACCGCCCGAGCGCACCGAAACGCCGCCCGGGCCATCTCGGGCGTGGCGGCTCGATCGAGGCGTCCAAGAAGGTGCTCTTGGAACGACTGCACGCCCAGCGAGAGGCGGGTGACGCCGGCTCCGCACAGCGCCTCCAGCTGGCGTCGGTCCACCGTCTCGGGATTCGCCTCGATCGTGATCTCGGCGCCGGGCGCGAGCGTTGTCCTCAGATGGGCGAGGAGGCGCGCGATGCGCCGGGGGCGCATCAGCGTCGGCGTGCCGCCCCCGAGATAGAGCGTGTCGAGGGAGCCGAGCCGAGATCGCTCGAGCTCGATCTCGACCACCAGGGCGTCGAGATACGCGTCGCGCCGCGCGAGGCGGCCCACCTCGACCACGAAGGCGCAGTATCCGCAGCGGGCAGCGCAAAACGGCAGGTGAACGTAGAGATGACGAACGCCGCGGCTAACCGTCATCGCCGATCTCCAGCACCGACAGGAAGGCCTCCTGGGGCACCTCGACCGCACCGACCTGCTTCATGCGCCGCTTGCCCTTCTTCTGGCGTTCGAGCAGCTTGCGCTTGCGACTGATGTCCCCCCCGTAGCACTTGGCGAGCACATCCTTGCGCTTCGCCTTGACGGTTTCGCGCGCGACGATGCGGCCGCCGATCGCCGCCTGGATCGGCACCTCGAACATGTGGCGGGGGATGGTCTTCCGAAGGCGCTCCACGAGCATCTTCCCCCGTCCGTAGGCGAGGTCGCGATGGACGATCTGCGACAGCGCGTCGACCGGGTCTCCCGCGAGCAGGATGTCGAGCTTGACCAGCGGGCTCTCGCGGTCGCCCACGGGCTCGTAGTCCAGCGACGCGTAGCCGCTGGTCCGGCTCTTCAACTGGTCGTAGAAGTGGAGGACGACCTCGGCGAGCGGCACGTCGTACACGACCTGCTGACGCTGCTCGATGGCCTCCATCGTGACGAACCGGCCACGGCGCTCCTGGCACAGGCCCATGACCGCGCCGACCAGGTCGTGCGGCACGAGAATCGTCGCCCGGATGTAGGGCTCCGCGATGGACTCGATCTGGTTCGGCGGCGGCAAATCCACCGGCGAGCGAACCGACAGACGTCGACCCGCGGTGTCGCGGACCGCGTACTCGACGTTGGGGGTCGTGGCGAGCAGGTCGAGGTCGTACTCGCGCTCCAGGCGCTCGCGGAGAATCTCCATGTGAAGGAGGCCCAAGAACCCACAGCGGAAGCCGAAGCCGAGCGCGTGAGACGTCTCGGGCTCCCAGACCAGGGACGCGTCGTTCAGCGACAAGCGCTCGAGCGCCTCCCGCAGGGAGGGGTACTCGTCGGCGTCGACGGGGAAGAGGCCGCAGAAGACCATCGGCTTGGGCTCGTGGTAGCCGGCGAGCGGCTCCTTCCCCGGCTCCGCGTCGACGGTCAGGGTGTCTCCGACGCGGACGTCGCCGAGGTCCTTCAGGCCGGTGATGAGGTAGCCGGTCTCCCCCGCGCCCAGCCGCTCGATGGGCGTCATCTCGGGCGCGAGGTAGCCCACCTCCTCGCACAAGAACGTGACGCCGGTCCGCATCGCGCGCAGCCGTGCGCCGCGAGCCAGGACGCCGTCGACCACTCGGGCGAACGCCACGACTCCGCGGTACTGGTCGTACACGGAGTCGAAGATCAGCGCGCGGGCCGGGGCGTCGGGGCGCCCGCGCGGCGGAGGAACGTGCTCGACGATGGCCTCAAGGACCGCGTCGATACCCTCCCCCGTCTTGGCGGAAATGCGCAGGACGTCCTCCGGCCGGCCGCCGACCAACTCCGAGACCGCCCTGGCGTGCGTGTCGGGGTCGGCGGCCGGAAGGTCGATCTTGTTGACCACCGGCACGAGCTCGAGGTCGCCCTCGATGGCCAGGTAGGCGTTGGCGAGCGTCTGCGCCTCGATGCCCTGGGCCGCGTCGACGACCAGCAGAGCGCCCTCGCACGCGGCGAGGCTGCGCGACACCTCGTAGCTGAAGTCGACGTGGCCGGGGGTGTCGATGAGGTTCAGCTGGTAAAGCAGGCCGTCGGCGGCCCGGTACGGCACGCGCACGGCCTGCGCCTTGATGGTGATACCCCGCTCGCGCTCGAGATCCATCGAGTCGAGGACCTGATCGCGCATCGCGCGCTCTTCGATGGCCCCGGTGGCCTGGAGGATGCGGTCTGCGAGCGTCGACTTCCCGTGATCGATATGGGCGATGATGCAAAAGTTGCGGATGAGGCTCTGGTCCACCGCGATCATCGTAGCGGCCGGCCAAGCCGGGCCACCGAGCGGAGTTCCGGCATGTCGAGGGCCCGGGCGGCGGCCGCGAAGCCGAGCGCTCCGCCGAGCCCCGCCACTCCGACCGCGAGGAGTTGGGCCGGAAAACCGGCCCCCAAAGCGTCGTCGATGACCGTCCAGAGCCCCCAGGCGAGCAGCGCGAGGACCACGCTCGCGAGGAAGCTCCGAAGAAAGCCGTCGAGCACCCATTCCCCGTCGAGGCCGCCGAGCTCTCGCGCCAGCATCCAGATCAGCACGAGGAAGGTCACCAGGCTCGCGATGGACGTGGCCAGTGGAATCCCGGCGATCCCGAGCGGCCCATAGAGGGCCGCGTCGAGCCCCGCGTTCAGGAGGACGCCGAGAAACGCCACCGCCGTGGGCCGCCACGGTCGCTGCAAGCTGA
>JAUVQP010000071.1 GCA_030598075.1 Miltoncostaeaceae bacterium
CCGAGGTCGGCCTCGACCACGGCAATCTGCCGCGCGACGAAGTCGATGGGCGCCGGAACCACCTCCTCCACGCCGAGGGTGGTCTGGGCCGTCAGGGCCGTGACCGCCGACAACGGAAACCCGCCGGCCGCGCTGATGGCCTTGATGTCGGCCTGCATCCCGGCACCGCCGCCGCTGTCGCTACCCGAGACGGCGAGAACCCGAGGGGTTGCTCCGAGGAGCCGCCGGCGAAGATCCCGGGCGGCGGCCGACGGGTCCGCCGCCTCGGTTACGGCGCGCACCACGGCCAGCCGCTCGGTGCCCACGGCGCCCAGGCGAAGCGCGCGACGAGCGTCGATCCCTCCAATCGCGAACCATGGCAAGCGCGCCGCGCGAGCGCCGTCGGCGGCGGCGGCCAGCCCGACAGGCTGGCGCCCCGGCTTGGTGGGCGTCTTCCAGATGGGACCGACCGACGCGTAGTCGGCGCCCTCCTCGGCGGCCCTCCGGAGGGCATCGCCTCCCCGCGTGGTGCGCCCAACCAGGCGATCGGGGCCGAGAACGCGGCGAGCTTCGCCGACCTCTCCGTCGGACTGCCCGATGTGGACGCCGTCGGTCGCCGCGCGCCGAGCCAGCTCGGGAGAGTCGTTGACGATGAGCAGGATCCCGGCCTCCTCCGCGGCCCGAGCGCATGCCTGAGCCTCGTGGGCGAGGTCGTCGTCGTCCAGCGCGCGGTCGCGAAGCTGGACGATGTCGACGCCCGAACGGGCGAGGGCGGGGATCTGGTGGGCGAGGCTCCCCGAGGAGATCTGTGCCGGGGCGACGACATAGAGGCGCGCGGCGTCCAGCCTTCGGCGGCGATCCTCGCCGGTTCTCATGGGCGATCGAGGTCGGGGAGGCCGACATCGCTCGTGCTCGCCTGTGCGTGAGCGCGGCGTGGAGGGCGCCCCGCGTCCCGGGCCGCGCGTCCGGCCTCCACCGCCAGCCGCAACGCGTGCGCCATGCGGGCCGGGCGCTCCGAGCGCGAGATCGCGGTGGCGGCGAGCACGCCGTCGCAGCCCAGCTCGACGGCCAGCGCGGCGTCGGATGCGGTTCCGATGCCCGCGTCGAGGATGACGGGAACGGAGACGGCCTGCCGCACGAGCGCTATCGAGTAGGGGTTGAGAAGGCCGAGTCCGCTTCCGATCGGTGAGCCGAGCGGCATGACCGCCGCGCAGCCCACGGCCTCCAGGCGGTGGGCGAGCACCGGGTCGTCGGTCGTGTAGGGCAGGACCACGAACCCCTCGCCGACCAGCCGCTCCGCTGCCAGGAGGAGCTCTGGGGCATCGGGCAGCAGAGTGCGCCTGTCCCCGATGACCTCGAGCTTGATCCAGTCCGTCTCGAATGCCTCTCGGGCGAGGCGCGCGGTGGAGACCGCGTCCGTCGCCGTGAAGCATCCAGCGGTGTTGGGGAGCACCGCCGCGCCGGCGCGGCGGATCGCGTCGTAGAGGCCTCCCGGCGCGTTCTCGACCCGACGGAGCGCGACCGTCACGAGGTTGCTACCCGATGCGATGAGCGCCTCCTCGAAGAGGTCGAGCCGCGCGAAGCCTCCGCTTCCGAGGATGAGCCGCGTGAGCTGCCGGCCGGCAATGCCGAAGGTGGCGCTCATCCACCCGCCGTCGCGCGAACGATCTCCACCCGAGCGCCCCCGTCGAGGGTCGTGCGTTCCCAGTCCCTGCGCGCGACGACCTCCTCTCCGACAGCTGCCGCGACGCCCCTCTCGTCAGCGGCGACCCCCAACGATGCCAGCGCGTCGGCGACGGTGGATCCGTCTGGAAGCTCGCACTCCCGTCCGTTCAGCGTTATGCGCACACGGGCTCCTGCTCCGGGAAGCGATCGGGCGAGAGATCGGAAAGGTCGGACGGCGGGCGACCCTCGAGGAGCAGCCCGATGGCCTCGGCGACCAGGGGGGTGAGCAGCACGCCATGGCGGTATCCGCCGACGGCCCAGATGAGACGGTCGGCGGAGTCGCGGCCGAGGGCGGGCGATCCGTCGGCTGTGGCGGGTCGAAGGCCCGTGGTCACCTCGGCGAAGTCCATCTCGCCAAGCGCCGGGAGGGCCTCGAGGGCGTCGTCGAGAAGCTCGTAGACGCCTTCGGCGCTCGGGCGCGCGTCTCCACGCTCCTCGCTTGTGGCACCCACGACGATCTCACCGTTGGTGCGCGTCACCACGTAGACGTCCGGTGTACGCACGACGTGGGAGACGGGGGGCGGCTTGGCTTCGGGAACACGGAGGCGGATGGCCTGCCCCTTGACGGGTCTCAGGGGCACGCGCCCCGCGAGGCGTCCGGCAGACCACCCTGCTGCCAGCACGACGTCCGCCGCCTCCAGACGGCGGCCCGAGGCCAGCGTGACCCCGCCGACCGTGCCGTCCGGAGCCCGATCGAGCCGGACTGCCTCGTCGTTGACGATCATCACGCCCCGCGTCGAGCACGCCGTGCGAAGATTCGAGAGGAGCCGGCGTGGGTCAACCTGGGATTCTTCGGGGAAGCGAAGGCCGCCCGCGACCGTCGGTGCCAGCGAAGGCTCGATCCGACGCAGGTCCGACCCCCCCCGCCACCGCTCGTCGTGGCCAAGTCGCTCGATGTGCGCGGCCCGTCGCCGAACGACGGGGATCTGCTCCGGGCGCGCTGCGACGTGAAGCGTCCCACGGCGCTCGAATCCGGCGTCGTCCCCTCCATCCTCGCTGAGCTGGGAGAGGAGCGCGGGCCATCCGTCGAGCGCGCGCCGCTGAAGGTCGAGAAGTCGCTCCTCGCCTTCGACCGCCTCGGACCACGGGCCGAGCATGCCGGCGGCCGCCCACGCCGCCGGCGGGCCACCGTCGTCGAGGAGGGTCACGGCGCCTCCGGCGCGAGCGGCGCGCCACGCGATCGCGAGGCCCCAGGGCCCGCTGCCCACGACGATCAGATCGTTTCCGCTCACCGTTCCCCCTCGGGGAGAAACTCGTCCGTGACGCTGCCGCCGACATCGGCCCCGCCGGTGAGGAGCCCGTTGTCGCGCATCCAGCCCGCGAAGCGGGCCCATTGATCCGGATCGAGCGAGAGTGTGTCCTGGTCGTCGGGGGCGATGAGCGGCGCGGTCAGGCGAGCCTGCTCGATCGCGATATCGCGGTCCGCGATGTCGCCCGCGGCGATCACGGCGTCGACCGCCCCCGCCTGGTCGGCGCCGGCCCAGTCCTGGCCGCGCTGGAGCGCGGCGAGGAAGTCTTGAACCAACTCCGGCTGGGATTCGGCGACCTCGTCGCTCGTCACCACGACAAGCTCGTCGTAGTCGGGAACCCCGAAGTCCTCGAGCCGGAACACCTCGAGCTCGACGCCCTTGCTCTCGATCTCGGGCACCTCGATGTTCCAGTACGCGCCGATCAGGGCGTCGACCTTGCCCGACGCGAGGGCGGGCGAGAGGTTGAACCCGACGTTTCGCACATTCACCTTCGCCGGATCGCCTCCGTCGGCGCGCACGACCGTGTCGAGCAGCCGGCGATCGGAGGGCAGCCCGGTCGCGCCGACGGTCTTTCCCTCCAGGTCGCGCGGCCGCGAGATCTCTCGGTCGGCGCGCACGATGACCGAGTTCAGAGGGTGGACCGCCACCGCCCCCACGGCCCGCACGGGGATGCCACGCGAGCGTGCGAGGATGACCTCCGGCGCGTACGAGATCGCGAACGGCGCGCGACCGGCCGCCACCTGCTTGAGCGCTGCGGCGGGGTCGCTCGGGACGACGGGGTCGACCCGTAGGCCCTCGGCCTCGAAGTGCCCTTGCTCGATGCCCGCGAAGACACCCATGTGATCGACGTTCGGGAACCAGTCGAGGATGAGCTTGACATCCCGGACGGGGGTTGACGCCGGATCGTCCGCTCCCCCGCACGCCGTCAGGAAGACCGAGATCGCGAGGCCCAGAACGAGCGCCCGGATCGACTGCCGCGCTCGTATCACGGGCGTCTCCATGGCGGCTGGGTTGCGTGATGTCGGTGGGGGAGGGCAAGCCGTTCGGCGACGGCGACAAGGCCGAAGAAGCCAACCCCGATGACCCCCAGCCACACGATGGCGGCGAAGGCCAGGACCGTGTCGAACTGTGCCGTGCTGATCTCCGCGAGGTAGCCGAGCCCACGGTCGGCGCCGACGTACTCCGCCACGACCGCTCCGGTCACGGCGAAGACGGCGGCGAGCTTGAGACCCGAGAACAGAGGGGGCAGCGCCGCGGGGAAGGTGACGTTGCGCCAGATCCACCCCCGGCCCGCGCCGAGGCTGCGGGCGGCTCGCACCAACTCGGGATCGGCCGAGCGCAGTCCGTCGACCCCGGTGACGACGATCGGGAAGACCGTGATCAGGAACGCCACCAGGATCTGGGCCACCCCGAAGCTGGTCCAGATGGCGATGATCGGAGCGACGGCGAGCAGCGGCACCGCTTGACTCGCGATGACCCAGGGGTAGACCGCTCGCTCGGCGATGCGGGACGCGGCGATCCAGGCGGCCAGGACGAGGCCGAGCGCGGTGGCGAGCATCAGCCCCAGCGCCGCCGCGCCGATCGTCGCCCGCGCGTGGAACCAGAGCGCGCCGCGTGAGCTCCACAGCTCGCTCGCGACGGCCGCTGGAGAGGGGAGAAGCCACTCCCGGGTCTCCACGAAGGCGGACAGGAGCGCCCAGACCGCGACGCCCACCAAGGGCAGGGCCAGGAGTGGGAGGCGAAGAAGAGCAGAACTCGTCGCTCGGCCTCCGCGGGGGACTCCCCTGGGGGCCGGCCGGTCGGACGCGAGGGTGCGGTTCGCCGTGCTCATGCCATCGCCCCCGCCCTGCCGAGGGCGGCGAGCAGGCGTCGCTTCAGGTCGGCGAAGGCGGGGGTGGTGGTCGTTCCGGCGGCGCGCGGATACGGGAGGTCCACGTCCAGCTCGGCCACCACCCGCGTCGGTCTGGGACCGCAGACGAGGACCCGCGACGCGAGCAGCAGCGCTTCGTCCAGGTCGTGGGTCACGAGGAGGACGGTGGGGCGGTGGCGGCTCCATGCCGCGAGCAGCTCCCGGTGAAGCGCGGCGCGCGTCAGCGCGTCGAGAGCCCCGAATGGCTCGTCCAACAGCCACACGCTGTTGCCGGCCTCGAGCGCGCGGGCGAGCGCGGCGCGCTGGCGCAGGCCGCCCGAGAGCGCGTGCGGATAGTGGTGCTCGTGACCCGTGAGGCCGTAGGCGCTGATCAGTTCCGCGGCGCGCTGGCGGGCGCCGGCCCGGCTGAGCCCGCGCAGCTCCCCGCCCAGCGCGATGTTCTCCCGCAGCGTGCGCCAGGGAAGGAGCGCGTCCGTTTGCGGCATCAGGCTGATCAACCCGAGTCGGCTCGCCGCCCGATGTCCGTCCAGCAGGACATCACCGTCGTCGGGTTCCAAGAGCCCGGCCAGCGTCGAGAGAAGCGTGCTCTTTCCGCATCCCGAAGGACCGATGATCGCCACGAGCTCGCCGCGCTGGACGTCGAGATCGACGCCGTCCAGGACGGGCACCGGACCGCCGTCGCCGGGCAGCTCGAGATAGAGGTCGCGGGCGGAGAGGGCTGCGGTCTCAGACATCGTGGAGGTACCCCAGCTCGGCGGTTCTCACCGCATCCCCGCCGCGCGTGAGGCGGACGTCGGGCCGGCCTTCGACCACCCCGCCAATCGCTGTCAGGCCCGCCGTGAGCCCCGTCGCGAGAACGGACACCTCTTCTTTGGGCAGGCACACCAAGAGCTCGTAGTCCTCTCCTCCCGCGAGGGCGGCGAGGGCGGGGTCGCGGCCGAGTGACGCGGTGATGGGCTCGACCGACGGATGAAGGGGTAGCGCTCCGAGGTCGATCTCGATGGTGACGCCGGACGCGCGAGCCAGGCGCAGCGCGTCGATTCCGAGGCCATCCGAGATGTCCATCATCGCCGTTGCTCCGCCGTCGCGGAGAAGCTCGCCCTCCGTCAACCGCGGCTCCGGGCGGCGATGCCGCAGGATGGCTGCATCGACCATGCTCTCGGGCACGCCGTCGATGGCCGCGGGATCATCGAGTGCGGAGAGGCCGACACCGGCGCCGCCGATGACTCCGGTCGTGCAGAGAACATCGCCCGGGCGCGCGCCGTCGCGTCGGACCGCGGCGCACCCGGTGGGCAGCCTCCCGAGCGCCGTCACGGAGAGGACCAGCGCGGGGGCCGCGGTGAGGTCGCCGCCCGCGACGCTGACGCCGAACCGGGCGGCGAGCGCCTCCATGCCGGAGTAGAGCTGCCCGATGTCGGCGTCGTCGAGGGCGTCGCCGGCAGGCAGCCCCAGGCCGACGAGCGCCGCGACGGCTTTCGCGCCCATGGCGGCGAGGTCCGAGAGGCTGACCGCGAGGGCCTTGTGTCCGAGGTCGGCGAACCCGGCCGTGCTCCGGCGAAAGTGCACGTCCTCGACGAGGAGGTCCTGCGTCGCGACCATCGCCGGATCGCCCTCCAGAACCGCGGCGTCATCGCCGATGCCGACGACGACCCCGGGGCGGGTCCTCACCTGCGACGCGATGCGCTCGATCAGTTCGAGCTCCGACAAGGCCACTGCTCCCTTCGCTGGCATTACCCAGATCAGGTCGTAGGGGTCGAGGCCGGACCGCCTCCTCTCAGCCGCCCACGGCAGCTCCCCCGGTACCCCGAGGGTAACACCTGTTCGGTCGACGGCTAAGGGATCGAGCCGCGCGACCGATACAGGCATGCGCTTGCCGCGCGCGGCCACACGAGGAGACGTCATGGACACCGAGACAGCGATCGACGCAGTCGCCGAGATCGACGGCCGCCTGCTGGTCATCCTCGACATGCAGCGCCTCCTCGCAGATCGGGTCCGCCAGTAGGGACCCGAGTCCGAGAGAGCCAGGAGCGTGTCTCCCGCGGTACCGGGCGTGGACTCGGTGGCCCCGAGCGGCCTGCCGGCTACGCTCACGCGCATCTCGGAGATCCGAGGCGCCGCCGTGCCGACGCCTCCCCCCTCGGACGACGGGGGCGCCGCCTTTGCGCTTCCGCGACCCGACGTCAGCGCGCTGAGCGCGGCGGCGCTCGGCGGATCGGCGGCGTCCACCGGATACTCCGCTCACTCCCTCGGGGGCCTCCCCGGTCCGGGGCCGGCGCACCCTGGCATCGCGCCGGCACCGGCCGGCGGCGGGACCGTCCATCCGCTCGCCGGGCAGGGCGAGGTCATAGGCCGCCCCCACGCCGGAACGCACACGCTGGGCAACTGGCAGAGTGACAACGCCATCGACTGGCGTGTTCCCGAGGGAACCCCGATCTACGCGGTGTCCGACGGCGTGGTCGGCGCGAGGATCGGCCCGCTCGGATCCAGCGCCTCCCGCTTCGCGGGCGAGCGGCTGACCCTCGAAGCGCCGGGGAACGCCTACTACTACGCGCACCTCAGCGACATCGTGGTCGGACCCGGACAGCCGGTGGTTCGCGGCCAGCTCCTCGGATTCAGCGGCTCGGCGAACGGCGTCCCGCACCTTCACTTCGGGCAGCGCGTCGGAGACCCGCTGGCGGAGCTCGTCGGCCCCTAGTGCCGTGTCAGGAAACCCTTGCCCCGTTCTTCCTCGCTGCAAACCATCGCGGATGCGGTGTCCTCGGTCATCGCCATGGGCTCAACCATGGCGATGACGCTGCGTCCTTGCCCCGCGGGGTTTTCGCGGCCAGAACACGCCGTGGTTCCCTGACACGGCACTAG
>JAUVQP010000036.1 GCA_030598075.1 Miltoncostaeaceae bacterium
ACGGCCTCGGGCGTGACCGAGCAGGCGTTGCCCGCCGGCCCGCACACCCTGCATCTGCGGACAGCCTGCGTCGCGGGGATCACGGGGGTCACCTCGCTCGGATCCGCGCAGGGCTCGGTGGTCGTCATCGGGTGATCGACGAGCCCCCTACCGCTCATCGCGCTCGGACCTCGCCCTCGCGACCCCGGTGCTCCTTCGCGCGGCACCCGTACAGCGGCGGCGACGAGACCCAGACCCCTTCCAACCATGGTGTGCCCGTAGCGCCTCGATGAGACAGGGAATAGGGTCATCCTGTTCGGGCACCGCGACGCCCTGTCAGTCGACGGAAGGAGCCCCAGTGGCCAAGAGACCCGTATTCGTCTACGCCGCCCTCTACGACAACATCGACGACGCCTACTTCGACTACGACGCCGTCTTCGACCTGCACGCGATCGGGGCGATCGGCACCTTCGACGCCGCCGTGATCGAGAACGACGGCGACAAGGTCCGCGTCCACAAGACCGAGAAGCCGACCCAGCACGGCGCGTGGGCCGGGATCGGAGTCGGCGCACTGGTCGGCATCCTGTTCCCGCCCTCGATCATCGTCGGCGCGGTCGTCGGAGGCACCGCCGGCGGGGTCATCGGCCACCTGCGGAAGGGCATGTCTCGCGGCGAGCTAAAGGAGTTCGGCGAGTCGCTCAGGCTCGGCCAGGCCGCGATCATCGTGATCGGCGAGTCCAAGATCGAGGAGCAGTTGGAAAAGGCGGCCACGCGCGCCAGCAAGATCATCGAGAAGCAGGTCGACGCCGACGCCGACGAGCTGAAGAAAGAGTTGGACGAGGCGGCGAAGCAAGGAGAGGCGACCTAGGCCGGGCCGACTCCCAGGTCCCCCGCGCGCCTCGGGGGGTCCGATAGTGCCTTGATTGCGGCGACCCCCGCCTCGCAGGATTGGTCGGGGTCGCTCGCGCCGCGATTGGGCGCCCCCCGCGGAGGGGGGGCGGGGGGCGCTCCACCCAGCGGACCTCGCCGTTGGGCCGACCTTATTTCCATCCGACGCGCTCGTGCCGGGCGGGGCGATCTCCCGATCGCCCCGCCAGAAGGCCTCTACCGACCCCTAGAGGGTCAGTCGTGGTCCGTGTCGTGGTTGTGGCCGTCGTCCCCGTGCGGGGGCGGCTCGGGCGCGGCCGTGGCCTCGGGCTCGGTCGCCTCGGGCTCCGCGTCGTCGTGCGAGGGCTCGGCGTCGTCGTGCGAGGGCTCGGCGTCGTCGTGCGCGGGCTCGACCGGCTGGGAGGTCGCCCCTTGCGCGACGGGCTCCGTCGTTCCAGTGGCGCCATTGATGGCCCATCCTGCCCCGAATGCGATCAGCACCGCGGCCACGAGGACCCCGACGGGCCGTTTTAGGTTCAGGCGTCGGACCCATTGGGCCACCACGCTTCTCGATCGTCGCATTGTTTCCCCTCCCTCGTGGATCTTCCCTTGTTCGTAGCCTCCCGCCCTGGGGAGACCCGGGCATCGGCAGCCCCACGGCTAAGGAGTCCCGAGCCCCACGCACGAGGCATCCGTGGACTCCCTCATGACACTTGTCGCTCCTGATCCCGAGGCGGTGGCGGCGTCACGCCGACGAGGGACCCTCTCGGGCATGGAGCCGCCGAGCGCTGCGGCCGAGTAGTCTCCGCCGCCCAAGCATGCTGACGCGAGCCATCACGCCGAGGCGGCGCCGCGCGAGAAGCACGCCCCCCGGGCCGCGCCGCCCGCGCAATCCGGCCCGGTGGGTGTTTCCCACGCACGGGGACCGACTCGCCCGCCTCACGGCGGCGGCCCGTCGGCACGGCGGCGCGGCGCGGCTGCCCCACGGTCCGGTCTGGATCTACCTCTTCACGGAGCCGGAGTTGGTGCGCGAGACCTTGGTGACCCGGGCCGGGGACTTCACCGTCGGGCGCAAGCTGGCGG
This sequence comes from Miltoncostaeaceae bacterium, assembly GCA_030598075.1. GTDB lineage: Bacteria > Actinomycetota > Thermoleophilia > Miltoncostaeales > Miltoncostaeaceae > JARFPS01. The sequence continues at coordinate 1,930 of JAUVQP010000036.1, forward strand.
CCACGCGGGAGTTCCTCGGGGACGGCCTCCTCGGAAGCGGCGGCGAGACCCACCGCCGGCAGCGGCGCGTTCTGCAGCCCGCGTTCCACGGGGAGGCGGTGGCCGGCTACGTCGCCCTGATCGCCGACCGTACCGAGAGGGCCCTCGCCGGGTGGCGGGTCGGGAGCGTACGGGACGTGCGCGAGGAGGTGACGTGGATCGCCCGGGACGTCATGGCGAGCGTCGCGTGGGGCGAGGGACCTCGGGGCGAGGACACCCCGGCGGGCGATCTGGCCCCCGTCATGGAGTATCTCGAGCGCACGACCACGCCGGCGGGCCGTATCGGCACGCGGCTGCCCACCCCGGGCGTCCTTCGTGCGCGCGCCGCCGCGGCTCGGTCCCGCGCGGGCGTCGAGGCGGCGATCGCGCGTCGTCGCCGCGACGGTGGGGGAGGGTCGGATCTTGTGGGCATGCTCCTCGCGGCCACCGACGAAGCGGGCCGGCCGCTTCCCGAGGCGCTGATCGCGGACGAGCTCCAGACGCTGTTCCTGGCGGGCCAGGAGTCGGTGGCGAACACTCTGTCCTGGACGCTCTGGCTGGTCTTCGAGCGGCCCGCCGTGGTGGCGGCCCTGCGCGAGGAGGCCGACCACGCGCTCGCGGGCATGCGTCCCACGACCGAGACGGTCGGTCGGCTGCGCATGGCTCGGAGATGCGTCCAGGAGGCCATGCGCCTGTACCCGCCCGCCTGGGCGGTCGGGCGGACCGCGGTGCGCCGCACGCGCGTGGGAACGTGGGACGTTCCGCGAGGCGCGAACGTGCTGGTGTCGCCGTGGGTCACCCACCGCGACCCCGCCCTCTGGCCGGACCCTCTGCTGTTCGACCCGGACCGGTTCGCTCCCGCCGCCGAGCGCGCGCGGCCGCGGTTCGCCTACTACCCGTTCGGCGGCGGCGCGCGCACCTGCATCGGGGCCGGGCTGGCCATGGTGGAGGCGACGATCATCTTGGCGATGGTCGTGCGCGCCTTCGACCTCCGGTGGGCCGGCGACGGGCCGCCGCGACCGAACCCCCAGATCACCCTTCGCCCGGAGGGAGGGGCCCCGATGCTCGTTCGGTCCCGCTGACGCGGAACAACCCGTCGCCGGCGACAGCGTAAAGACGCCCGGCGGAGTCCGTGCCGAAGGAGCGCAGCTCGGACAGCGGTTCGCCCGAGTCGGGAAGGAGCTCGACCGCCCCGCCGCTCGGGTCCGCCGCCGAGACGGCGAAGATGCGACCGGTGCAGTAGTCGCCGAAGATGTACCGGCCGTTCAGTGCGGGGAGCCCGCCGCCGCGCGAGACAAGCCCGCCCGTCACCGAGCAGCCCGTGTCATGGCCGTACTCGACGACCGGGGGGACGGTGTCGGAGTCGTCCCCGTCGCGGTTACGGCGGGTGCCCTCGCGAAGCGGCCATCCGAGGTTCGCGCCCGCGACCTCGCCCGCGCGCAGGACGGAGACCTCCTCCCGCTCGTCCTGGCCGACGTCGCCGATCCAGAGATCGCCGGTCGCGGCGTCGACGTTGAAGCGCCAGGGGTTCCTCAGCCCGTACACGAAGACCTCCGGCGCTCCATCGCGTCCGTCCGAGAAGGGGTTGTCGTCCGGGATCGCGTAGGGCTCGCCGGCCTTCCGAGCGTCGACGTCGATGCGGAGGATCGCGCCGAGGGGTGTGCGGGGGTCCTGGCCGTTGTCGTTGGGGTCGCCGCCCCCCCCGCCGTCGCCGAGGCCGACGTAGAGGTATCCGTCGGGTCCGAACAGCAGGTGGCCTCCGTTGTGATTCGCCTCCGGCTGGTCGACTCGAAGCACGAGGCGCCGGCCTGCGGGATCGAGCCGCTCCGCCCCGGGGCGCGCCCTGATCTCGTCGACCCTGGTGTTCCCCTCCGGGTCCGTGTAGTCCACGAAGAGACGCCCGTTGACCGCGAACTCGGGGTGGAAGGCCAAGCCGAGCAGGCCCCGCTCGCCGCCCTCCGAGATCTCGTCCGAGAGGTCCAGATAGAGGTCGCGTCGGCCGCCGTCCACGCGCCAGACGCGCCCGGGGCGCTCGACCACGAACAGGCGGGGATCGTCGGGTGGGGAGAGGGCGAGAAGCGGCGCGCCGAAGTCGCCCGCCACGCGGTCGACGCGGACGGAGATCGGGTCGGCGTCGAGCATCGTGGCCGGGGCGGCATCATCGCGCCCGCAACCGCCGAGGACGGCCACCGCGGCGACGATGGCGAACGCGAGAGAGAGCCTCACCCGCCCGGAGGGTCGTCTCTCCGGATTGTCGCCCGTTGCTCGCGGTCCTTCGATGGGGTTAGGGTAGCCTGGCTCATTTGGTTGATCGAGACGACGAGGGTGGGACTGCATGGCGACGATGACGGTCTGGAAGTTCGACACGCCGGGCGGCGCGGCGGAGGCCCTCGGTACGGTGAGGGACCTCGCCAAGGAGCACCTGCTCACCCTTCAGGACGGAGCGGTGGTCACCTGGGCGAATGGGGCCAAGCGGCCGAAGACCAAGCAGCTCTCCGACCTCACTGGGATCGGCGCGCTGTCGGGGGGATTTTGGGGTCTTCTCTTCGGCCTGATCTTCTTCGTTCCGCTGTTCGGCCTCGCGGTTGGCGCGGCCGTCGGCGCCCTGGCCGGGCATTTCCGCCACTACGGGTTCGACAGCGACTTCATCGACGAGGTGCGGGAGAAGGTCACCGAGGGGACCTCGGCGCTCTTCCTCCTGACGAGCGACGCGACGATCGACAAGGTCGTCGAGGCCTTCCAGGGCCAGCACATGGAGCTGATCAAGTCGAGCCTGTCCAACGAGCAGGAAACCGCGCTCCGCGAGACGTTCGCCGAGGACGAGTAGCCCAACGGTCGCGGCTCGGCCCGCTCTCGGGCCGAGCCGTCAGGTGTCGGGGGGGCCGCCGAACCGCCCGTCCAGGCCCAGCGTGCCGAAGCGGGCCACCGCGCCGCGCACGTGTGTCTGACGAACGACGTCGGTGACGAGCGCGCGGCGCTCCTGGGCCGAGAGCTCCTCCAACTGGCGAACCTGCTCGGACGAGACCTCGATGTCGGGCGTGGAGGCCAGCGCGCGCAGCGGGTCCTCCAGCACCGCCTCGCGAAAGCGTCCGTCGGCGACGACGCGCACCCAGAACGGTGTGGTGACACGCTCCTCGTCGGACATCCGGAAGACCCCCCGTCGAAGTGCCGTCAGTCTAGTCCCCTCGTGCGCGCCGAGCCCGGCGGTCGATGGCCGGCGGGCGATCTGCCCCGGGGGCGGCGGCCGGGCTCAGTCGCGCCGAAGGACCCGGAAGACCACGAGGAGGAAGACGGCGCCGCCCACGGCGACGAGGAGGCTCCAGATGTTGAAGCCGGTGACGCCATCCTCGGCGCCGAGACCCGTGGCCACGAACCCGCCCACCAGAGCCCCGACCACTCCGACGACGACGGTGGGTATGCAGCCCGACGGCCCCTTTCCGGGCGTGACCATGCGCGCCAGCGCTCCCGCGATCAGGCCCAAGAGGATCCAGCTGAGGACTCCCACTATCCTGGCCGACCCGCGTCGGTCGGTTCCACGCTCACCCGGCGCCGCAACCCGTCGATGCGCTCCGCCGCCGCCGCCGCCATCGCGCGCCGCTCCCCCGAGGACTCCGCGGCGAGTTGGCGAGCCTCAGCCGCGTAGAACGCGAGCCGCCGCTCCGAATCGGGCGCGTGGATGCTCGACGCCGCGCTCTCCTCGAGGAAGTGGACGATCCGCGCGACCTCCGTGCCGGCTCGCTCCTGCCCGGGCTTCTCGGTGTGCCGCACGATCAGCCACCAGAGGATCAAGAGCAGCGGGACCTTGACGCCGAGGAACGTCGCCGCGGTCCAGAAGCCGAGCACCTCCGGCTCGCCGACGCTCGCCGCCCACATCGCGAAGAAGGTCCCCACAGCGAGGAACACGATGGCCAACGCGAGCGAGCCGATCAGCCGCTCGCCGTGAAGGTAGCCGTCGCGATCGTAGGCGAAGTGTCCGAGGACGCCGCGGCGGACGGTCGGCTCTCCGGCGGGGATCACTGCCGCGCACGCTAGCACGGCGGTGTTGCGGGGATCTTCTCCTCACCGCCGGCGGCAGATACGGTGTCGGGGATGCTCTTCGCGCTGCGGCACCGGTCGCCGGGATGAGCACCTCCGCGCGCGGGCCGATGACCCGCGTGGCCGTGCTGGCCGGCCTCGGCGGCCTTCTGTTCGGGTACGACACGGGGGTCATCGCCGGCGCCTCGCAGTTCATCGCGCAGGAGTTCGACCTTGGGGACTCGGCGCTCGAGATCGTCATCAGCGCGGTCCTTGTGGGAGCGATCATCGGCGCCCTCGCGGCCGGGAAGTTGGCCGAGCGCCTCGGCCGGAGGCGCGCGATTCTCGTGGCGTCGGTCCTGTTCGTCGTCGGTGCGGGCGCCTCGGCCCTGGCGCCGTCGGCGGAGGTGCTGATCGGTGCGCGCGTGGTGGTGGGCATCGCCATCGGCATCACCTCGGTCGCCGTCCCCCTCTACATCGGCGAGACAGCCCCCGCCGCGAACCGCGGCGCGATGGTCACGCTGTTTCAGCTTGCGGTCACCGTCGGCATCCTCGTGGCGACGCTCGTCGACGAGGCGTTCGCCGAAGTGAGCGAGGGCTGGCGCTGGGAGCTCGGGCTGGCGGTCGTCCCGGCCGTGCTGCAGTTCTCCGGCATGCTGAGCGCACCGGAGAGCCCGCGCTGGCTCGTGGAGCACGGGCAACTCGATCGGGCGCGCGGCGTTCTGCGACGCTTGCAGCCGGGCAGCGACGCCGACGCGTTGCTCGGGGAGATGCGGACCGAGACCGCGCGCAGCGGCGCCGGCCGCCTGCGCGACCTGCTCGAGCCCGCGCTGCGCAGCGTGATGATCATCGGAATCACGATGGCCGTCATCCAGCAGCTCACGGGCATCAACACCGTCATCTACTACGACGTCAACATCTTCGAGCGCGCGGGCATCGTCGACCCGTCGGGCGCCATCTGGGCCGCTGTCGTGATCGCGACCACCAACGTTCTCGCCACCTTCATCGCCATCCGGTACATCGACCGCGTCGGCCGGCGGCGCCTGCTCATCCTCGGGCTCAGCGGCATGATCGTGGGTCTCCTGGCCCTGGGGCTCGCCTTCGCGCTTCCCTCGGGCGACAACGTTGCGGCGGAGCTCAGCATCGCCGCACTCGTCGTCTACGTGGTCTCGTTCGCCTTCTCCCTGGGTCCGATCCTCTGGGTGCTGCTCTCCGAGATCTATCCCACGCGCGTGCGAAGCCAGGCGATGAGCGTCGCCACCATGGCGAACTGGGGCGCGAACCTCGTCGTGTCGCTCACCTTCCTGACCCTGCTCGACGAGCTGGGGGGGGCCAAGACGTTCTGGCTCTACGCGGCGATCGCCGCGGCGTCGCTCATCTTCGTGGTGCTGAAGGTTCCCGAGACGAAGGGCAAGACGCTCGAGGAGCTGTCGGTCGAGCTGGGTTCCGTCCCCGATCCGGACGCCGCCCCCCCGGCTTGAGCTCCGGCGGACTTCTCTGCCACACTGTCGGTCGTGAGCACCGCGAGCAGCACGGCGATCAGCCTGACCGACGCCGCGATCGAGCACCTTCGCGCCCTCGTCGGGGAGCACGACGCCGACGACGCCGGCCTGCGCGTCGAGGTCGTCCCGGGCGGCTGCTCCGGATTCGAGTACTCCCTCGCGCTGGAGCCGCCCAAGCCCGGCGATGAGGTCGTGGGCCCGGAGGGCGCGCGCGTCTACGTCGACCGTTTCAGCCTGCCGTACCTGCTGGGCGTCGAGCTCGACTACGAGGAGAGCTTCCAGGGAGCGGGCTTCATTCTCAACAACCCCAACGCCACCGCCTCGTGCGGTTGCGGGAAGAGCTTCAACACCTAGACCGAGACGCCCGAACGGCTCCATCGGCTGCGGCGGGCGCGCCCCGCGTGAAAGACTCCCCCGGCGCCACCGGAGGGCGCGGCCGGCGACCGCGCCCCGGCGGGTCGTATGCGCGGCCCGTGGGTGGTCGGCCGTCGAGGGCGGCGTTGGCCCGAGAGCGGGAGACGGGCTTCCGACCCGCGCACCTCAGCCCGCGAGGTTGAGCACGTAGCTCCCCTGGCCGCACCGGGTGCGGCTGACGATGCTCACGGCCGCGGTTCGGTAGCGTTCGCCCAGGATGGTTCGGCGATGGCTCGCGCTCGCCATCCACGCGCCCATCACCCGACGGAGGTCGGCCCGCCGGCATGAGAAGTGCGAGGCGATTACTTCCCCCAGAGGGTACGGCGCCCCGACGGCTCGCAGGCGCACCCAGAAAGGCGATCCGCCGGGCCCCTCGTGGGAGACCTGGCCCGTGCGGGTCACGCGCGTGGCGTGAGCGCGGGCGGGCCGGCGCATCGCGGCCCGCAACCTCAGCCGCGCGCGGCCATGGCGCGCGCGAACGCGGTTCACCTCGCGCAGCGCCATGCGCTCGAGCGTGGGGTGCGCGACAAGCGCTGCTGGTGGGGACCCCGCCGCGGGGGGCGCGGAGGCGATGGCGCCACCTAGCGCCAGGCACATCGTGGCCAGGGCGATGCATCCGTGCATGCGGGAAAGCGATCGGCTTCCACCGGCGGCACGTGAGCATTGCGCCGCGACGGGGAGCGCGCGGATGAGCGGGTCCAAGCGCGAGACGGTCCATTGGTTTCCGCCGGCGGACGGAGTGTGGCCGCCGACCCGGCGTGCTGCCCACCTGGTGGTGGGGCGCGTCTGGGGCCCAGCGTTCGGCCTACGCGTGGACGGCGGCGAGAACCTCCCCGAGGGGGCCGGCGCGCTCCTTGTCGTGAACCACCTCTCGGACGTCGACCCCCCGTTTCTCGCCGCCGCGTACCTGCCTCGGGATCTGCTGTTCGTAGGCGACGCGCGGCACTTTCGGCGCCGGGGGTTCGCGGCCCTCCTCTTCGCCGTCGGTGGGTTCCCGCTCAGCGTGGACAAGATCGACACGCGGGCGATCCGCTATGCGCGCGACCGGCTCGAGGCGGGGCGCAGCGTCGTCATCTTTCCCGAGGGCCGGCCGACGTTCGGCCACCGAATGCTCCCGTTCCACTACGGCATGGGGTATCTGGCGCTCAGCCGGCGCACCCTCGTCGTCCCGACCGCGATCTGGGGAACGCAGGGGATCTTCGAGGGGCGTCGGCTCCGCGGTCGCGGACCTGTGACCGTGCGCTTCGGCCCCCCGTTCCGCGCCCCCGCCGACGGCAGTCGAAAGGCGCGGGCGCGGGCGGCCACGGAGCGAGCGCAGGACGAGGTCGCGGGTCTCGTGCGCGAGCTCGCCGCGGAGGATCGTCGGTGATGGAGGCGCCGCCGCCCCCGGTCATCGCCATCTCGCCGGTGAGCTTCGGGGCGATGGCCGTCCGGGTGGGCCCGCGCACCGCGCGGATCGAGGTCCAGGCCAGCGGACGGATCATCGGGCGGCGGCCCGTCGCGCGAGGTCCGCGGCGGATCTCGGTCCGGTTGCCCGTCGGCCTCGGTCCGGTGCGCGTGCGGGCCGTCGGGCGGGGTGGCTCGCGATGGTCTCGCACCGTTCGGGCGCGGGTGCTCCCACCGGCGTCGCGGCGGGCCGGGAGGCTGCCCGGCTTCGTCGACCGTCGCCTGCAGGCCGACGTTCGGGCAGCGACCGAGAGACTGCCGGCGATCGGCGGCGTCTACGTGCAGCACCTGATCACCGGCTGTGGAGCGGCGGTGAACGCCGACGCCCAGTTTCCCGGCGCCAGCACGCTGAAGGCCGCGATTCTGGTGGACGCCGTGCGCCGCGGGCGCCACCGCCGGCTCGCCGGGACGCTGGACGCGATGATCGTGGACTCGAGCGATCGCGCGGCCAACGTCGTCCTTCGCGCCGGGGGCGATGGTTCGCCCGTGGTGGGCGCCGGCCGGGTGACCGAGACGCTCCGCGATCTTGGCTTCGCTCGCTCGCTGGTGCGGCGGCCCTACATCATCGAGGACGCCCGCGAGCGTCTGCCGATTCGAACGGAGGCGACGCCGGCGCTCTTCACGAACTTCATCACGACGCCGTACGAGCTCTCGCGGCTGATGGTGGCGATTCACCGGGGAGCGATCGGCGCGGGTGGCGTGGGTCGCCTGGGAATCTCGGAGAGGATCGTGCGATCGGAGCTTCTCGCGCGGCTCCTCGACGTGCGCGACCCCACCAAGCTGGCGCGGGGCCTTCCGGCCGGGACGCCGCTGGCGCACAAGTCCGGCTTCACGGAGCAGGTGAAACACGACGCGGGGGTGGTTTATCTGCGACGTGGTCCCGTGGTGGTCGCGGCCATGAGCTGGAGCGCCTCGGGGGTGAGCGATGCCGCCGGCAGCGCGTTCATCGCGGACATCGCACGGGCCGCGGCACGACGACTCTCCCTCGGTGGCAGCTGCCGGGGTCTTCCTCTGCGGGGGTGAGCATCCCTGCCCGCGACGCGGCGGCGCGCTCGATGGGCGCCGTCTCGTCCGCGGGTGTGTGACACTGCCGCCAATCGTCCGAGCGGAGCGCAGTGAACCGAATCTACGTCATCGGGCATCGGCACCCCGATACCGACTCGATCGCCTCGGCCATGGGCTACGCGGAGCTCAAACAGCGAATTAGCAGCGAGGAGTACGCCGCCGCGCGTCTCGGCGACGTCAACGCCC
>JAUVQP010000100.1 GCA_030598075.1 Miltoncostaeaceae bacterium
CCTCGCGGCACCGAGGCTCCTCTCGGAGCGCCAACGCCCGCGGTTCCGCCGAGCGGGCGGCTGGATGGGGTGTCCGCACGATGTGCCGACAGACCTGCTTCGTCACGGGCTCAGCTTTCTGGCGGGATCCTGCCACGCGTGATCCGGCCGTCGTGGGCGCGCTTGGGCTCGTGGCCGCGGCGGTAGAACCGTAGGTCATGTCGCAGAGCGGTGAGGGCCGAACAGATGCTGCGCCCGAACGACGCTGGCCAACGCTCCTCGGACATGGTGCGGTGGAGGTTCTCGACGGGGCCGCCGGATCCTCATCGGCACGAATCGCCGGAGCTCCCGCCGGGTTCAGCGGCCGACCCAGCGGCGAAGAGTGCCCTCGACAGATGCGCCGTAGCGCGAGCCGAAGAGCACGGCGTGAACGAGCAGCGGGTAGAGCTGACACAGGGAGACGCGATCCTCGTGGCCCGGCGCGAGTGGGTGCTCCTCGTCGTAGGCGCGGAAGGTCTCGTCCGAGAAGCCCCCGAAGAGCCGCATCATCGCGAGGTCGACCTCACGATGGCCGCCGTAGACGGCCGGGTCGACCAGATACGCGACCCCGTCCGCGCCCCAGTGAGCATTGCCCCCCCAGAGGTCGCCGTGGAGTCGCGCCGGCGGCTCGCGCGGCCCGGCAAGCTCGTCGAGCCGGCCGCACAGCCGTTCCATGCTCACCGCGGCGCGCGCCGGCAGCGAGCCGGCGTCGATCGCGCGCCGGGTCAGTGGCAGCAGGCGTCTCTCCGCGTAGAACTCCGCCCAGGTGGGGAGTGGCCCGTTGGCCTGAGGGAGCGTTCCGATGTAGTTGTCGCGATCCAGCCCGAAGCCTTCCGCGCCCGTTCGGTGCAGCCGGGCCAGCGCACGGCCAAGGGCTGCCGGCGCGCCGAGACCCGGTTGGCCGGGCTCGATCCAGCCGAGCGCCAGAAAGCGCGGCTCTTCGCGATCCACGACCGCCACGACCTCCGGCACGGGTATCCGCTCGGCCCGGCCGAGCCATCGAAGGCCGTGGGCCTCGGCCGGGTACATGCCCGGGGGCGCGCCGCGGCTGCGGTGCTTGACGAACAGATCGCGTCCGTCGTCGAGCCGTACGCGGAGCGCGTCGTTGATGTCGCCCCCGCCCACGCTCGTGGCCTCGACGACGACGGAGCCGGTCGCCGCTGCGACCGCCGCGCGGAGTTCGGCGCTCACCCTCTCAACGGCCCCTCGGTCAGGTGAGCGAGAAGACCCCGGCAACCGTTCTCGACGATATCGAAGACCATCGCGAAGCCGTTGTCCCCGCCGAAATAAGGGTCTGGCACGTCGAGCGCGCCCGCGAGGCGAGACTCCTCGTGAAAGGCACGCAGGAGGTGAACGCGCGACCGCGCGGACTCGTCCGGCGCGATGCCCGAGAGGCTCGCCTCGTTCTCGCGGTCCATCGCGACGACCAGATCGAAGCGGGCGAAGTCGTGCGCTCGAAACTGCCGGCCTTCGCCGGAGACGTGCAGGCCGCGACGGCGCCCCTCGGCCGCGGCGCGCGGGTCGGGCGCCTCGCCCACATGCCAGTCCCCGGTGCCGGCGCTCTCGATCTCGACGCGATCCACCATGCCCGCCTCGGTCACCTGGTGGCGCATGATCGCCTCGGCCGTGGGCGAGCGGCAGATGTTGCCCATGCAGACGAAGCAGATGCGGAGCGGTGGGTGGGTCACGCCGTGGCCTCGAACGCCTCGCCGGTCAGTCGATGGTCGCGATGACCTGGTCGGCCTCGACGGCGTCGCCCTCGGCGGCGTGCAGTTCCGCGATGGTCGCTGACCGGTGGGCCATCACCTCGTTCTCCATCTTCATGGCCTCCACGATGCACACCACATCGCCCTCCGCCACCTTCTGTCCGACCTCCACGAGCAGACGAAGCAACGTTCCCTGCATCGGGGTCGTCACGGCGTTGTCGTCCGCTCCGGCGGACGAGCCCGCGCGCGGGGTGCGTTTCGCCCTCTACGCGGGCGCCGGCGCCCCCGCGGGCGAGTCGCCAGAGGGGTAGCGGAGCAACACGTCGAAGCGGCGGCCGTCCACCTCGGCCACGAAGGACCGCTCGGCGAGCGGCCGGTCGTCGAGCGCCGGCGCCTCGGGAGCGGGCGACTGCGTGCCGTCGTCGAGCGGGGTGTTCTCGGCCTCGAGCCGGGCGATCTCGGCGTGGCACGCGCCACCCGCGATGAACTCCGGCTGCTGAAAGAGCCAACGATGAAAGGGGATGAGCGTGGCGGGACCCTCCACGCGGTACTCGCCGAGGGCGCGCAGCATCCGCCTGCGCGCCGCATCCCGGTCGGTGTCCCAGGCGATCAGCTTCGCGACCATGGGGTCGTAGATCTCGGGGATCTCCGAGCCGCCCTCCACGCCCGAGTCCACCCGCACACCCGGACCCGCGGGCTCCCGATAGCCCGTGATCCTGGCCGGCGCCGGAAGGAACCGCCGCGCCGCGTCCTCGGCGTTGATCCGGCACTCGAAGGCGTGTCCGCGCGGCCGGATCTCGTCCTGCGTCATCGATAGGGGCTCCCCCGCGGCCACGCGCACCTGCTCGCGGACCAGGTCGACCCCCGTGACGGCCTCGGTGATCGTGTGCTCGACCTGGATTCGGGTGTTCATCTCGAGAAAGAAGAACTCGCCGCCCGAGACGAGGTACTCCAACGTTCCCGCCGAGCGGTAGTCGACCGCACGCGCGGCGAGCACCGACGCATCGCCCATGCGCTGGCGGAACTCGTCGTCCAACACCGGGCTCGGGGTCTCCTCCACGAGCTTCTGGTGGCGGCGCTGAACCGAGCAGTCGCGGTCGCCGAGCCAGACGCAGTTCCCGTGCCCGTCCGCCAGGACCTGCACCTCGACGTGGCGGGGCTGCGGAAGGTAGCGCTCCAGGTAGAGGACCGAGTCCGCGAAGAACCTCTCCGACTCGCGGCGGGCGCCCTCGAAGGCGTCGGCGAGACCGCCGGGCCCGCGAGCCACGCGGAAGCCCTTTCCACCGCCGCCCGCGGCCGCTTTGACGGCGACGGGATAGCCGAGCTGCTCCGCGACGGAGGCCGCGTCGTCGACCGTGTCCACCGGCTCGGTCACCCCGGGAACGATGGGCACGCCGGCCGCGGCCATCAGCGCCCGCGCGGCGATCTTGCTGCCCATGGCGTCGATCGCCTCCGGGGGCGGTCCAATGAAGGTGACTCCGGCCTCGGCGGCGGCGCGAGCGAACCCTGCGTTCTCGGCCAGAAAGCCGTAGCCGGGGTGGATCGCCTGCGCGCCCGAGCGCGCGGCCACCTCGAGAATGCGGTCGACGCGCAGGTAGCTGTCCGCCGCCGGCCCCGGCCCGACGCGGTACGCCTCGTCGGCGTGCCGGACGAACACGGCGTCGCGATCCACGTCGCTGTAGACGGCGATCGAGGCGATGCCCATCTCGCGCAGGGTGCGAAACACGCGAACGGCGATCTCGCCGCGGTTGGCCACGAGCACCGTGTCAAACATCAGCGCCGGGCCGTCCCGATCGGTCGACGGAGGCCATCGCGGCGCGCCGCCGTGCGCCAGCGAGAGCGATACGGCGCCGGCGTGAGGTCGGCCGAGCGCCGGAGGGCCTCGGCCTCCTCGTCGAGAATCGTCATGGCGCTGGCGAGAAGCGCCGCGAGCTCGTGCGGCGTCGGGCTTCCGCCGCCGCAGAGGGCGAGGGTGGCCGCCCTCACAGCGGAATGTTGCCGTGCTTGCGGGACGGTGGCTGCTGGCGCTTGGTGAGCGACATGCGCAGCGCGCGCACGAGCCAGGCGCGCGTCTCCTCGGGCTCGATGACGTCGTCCACGTACCCACGCTCGGCCGCGATGTAGGGGTTGGCGAATTTCTCGCGGTACTCCTCGACGAGCTCGGCGCGGCGATCCTCGATGTCCTCGCCGTTCTTCTCGGTCTCGGCGAACTCGCGCCGGAAGATGATGTTGACGGCGCCCTCGGGCCCCATCACCGCGACCTCGCTGGTGGGCCAGGCGGCGTTGAAGTCCGCGCCGACGTGCTTGCTGGCCATGACGTCGTACGCGCCGCCGTAGGCCTTGCGCGTGATGACCGTCAGCTTTGGCACCGTGGCCTCGCTGTAGGCGTAGAGCAGCTTGGCGCCGTGCAGGATGATCCCGCCATACTCCTGCGCGGTTCCGGGAAGGAAGCCGGGAACGTCGACCAGGGTGATGAGCGGCACGTTGAATGCGTCGCAGAAGCGCACGAAGCGCGCCGCCTTGATGGACGCGTCGATGTCGAGCACGCCGGCCAGCTGCCGCGGCTGGTTGCCCACCAGCCCGACGACATGGCCGTCGAGGCGACCGAACCCCACGACGATGTTCTTGGCGTAGAGCGGCGCGACCTCGTAGAAGTCCTCGTCGTCCACGATGAGCTCGACGACCCTCGTCATGTCGTAGGGCTTCGCGGGCTCGTCCGGGATGATCGTCGCGAGCTCTTGGGCGATGCGGTCGGGGGGGTCGTCCGTGGCGAGGTACGGAGGGTCGTCCAGATTATTCTGGGGCAGGAAGCTCAACAGCTCCCTCACCATCTCGAGGCACTCCTCCTCGGAGTCCGCCGCGAACTGGCACACGCCCGAGCGGGTGGCGTGGCTCTCGGCGCCCCCGAGGTCCTCCATGCTCACCTCCTCGCCCGTGACCGTCTTGATGACCTCCGGGCCGGTGATGAACATGTGGCTCGTCCCGCGGACCATGAAGATGAAGTCGGTGATGGCCGGGCTGTAGACCGCCCCGCCGGCGCACGGGCCCATGACGACCGAGATCTGCGGGATGACGCCGCTGGCTTTGACGTTGCGGTAGAAGATGTCCGCGTAGCCTCCCAGGCTGACCACGCCCTCCTGGATGCGCGCGCCGCCCGAGTCGTTGATGCCCACGATGGGGCAACCCATGCGGACCGCCAGCTCCATGACCTTGACGATCTTTTCGGCGAAGACCTCGCCCAGGCTGCCGCCGAAGACCGTGAAGTCCTGGCTGAAGACGACCACCTTGCGGCCGTCGATCGTCCCGTGTCCGGTTACCACGCCGTCGCCCCACGGCCGGTTCTCCTCGAGACCGAAGCCGTGGGCGCGGTGCCGCGTGAACATGTCGAGCTCCACGAACGAGTCCCGATCGAGCAGGAGATCGACGCGCTCACGGGCCGTCAGCTTGCCGCGCGCGTGCTGGCGCGCGACCGCGGCCTCGGTTCCGGCGTGGCGCGCTTCCTCGCGCAGCGCACGAAGCTGCTCCCGCCGCTCCTCTACCGACACGCCGCACACCTCCCGGCGCCCAGCACCCTCACAGACGCCACCGGCATCGGCGGCGGACGCTACCAGACCTCGGCAAGACCCCGGATCGGCGGCGCCCACACTAGGATGGGTCGCGGTGTCGTCGACCATCAGCGTGACCGTTCGGCTGTTCGCATCGATGCGCGCCGCCGCCGGCGCGGACCTCCTCACCGTGCGTCTGCCCGTCGGCGCGCCGGCGGGAGCGGTCTGGGGCCGTCTGCCCCCGGACATCGGTCCTGACATCCCTCCCGACGCGATCCGCTACGCGGTCAACGGCGCCTGGACCGTCCCCGGGGCGACCCTTGCGGACGGCGACGAGGTGGCCATCATCCTGCCGGTGTCCGGTGGCTAGCCGGGCGTCCACGGGTCTGGTGGCACGGCCCCGCGCGGGGACTCGTGCCGCGGCAGTATCATTCGCGTCATGCCTGCCATGCCGGAACGGCCGGGAGACGGCGCCGATCTGCCGCTCGTTCTCGATCCCGTCGAGCCGGATCTCGATCCGGACATCCGCGAGGAGGAGGAGCTCTGGACCGA
>JAUVQP010000005.1 GCA_030598075.1 Miltoncostaeaceae bacterium
CAGCGAATTCCCGACCGTGACGCGCGGACCCACGTCCGCGCGGCCCGCCGGCACGAGCGCAGCCGCAGAACGCGCTGTCTGACCAGCACCCGACAGCGGACCACCGTCCGGCGGCGGGGCGAGCCGTGGGCCGCCCGGGCCGTCGTCTTGACGATCCGCCGAACGCGGATCCGTTGGAGGAGGTTGATCCTCACGGCCTTGACGCCATCCGGCGGCCTTGCCGTGCCCGACAGGAATCGGACGTGTCTTCTCGCGCGGCACAGGCTCTTCTTCGCCACGCAGCGCAGTCGCCCTCCACCGATCGTCGCGCGAAGCACGACCTTCCCGCCGACTGCGGGAGCCGAGCCCCCCGCAGGAGGGGTCCGAGGCGTCGGGGGCGCGGGCGGCGGACCCGCCCAAGCGCCGGGAGGAGGGGGGCCCCGGGTGAGGGGACACTCGGAGCCGAGACGGGTCCGACCTCGCCGGGCACGCTGCTGGGCGTGGTGAAGGTGGATGCGGACGCCGTCGTTCCCGAGGATGACGTGGCGACCAAGCGGAAGTGGTAGCGAGTGTTCTTCGCCAGCCCGGTGAGCGACGCCTGGACGGGCACCTGCCCGCTTCCGATGCCCGCGCTCATGATGGGCGTGAGCTCGCCGTACAGCGTCGGTCCCGCCAGCGCGAGCGCGTTGACCTGGCCGTCGACGCCCGGAGCGAAGTCGGGATCGACGCTCTTGTCGGGACGGATGCGGGCAACCCGCTGACGCGGCTCTCCGTCCACCGCGCTGAAGTCGCCGCCGATGAACACCTGGTCGCCCGACTGGGCAACCGAGTCGACGGCGTCGTTCGGGACCCAGCTGTCACGGGGAAGATCCGGCGGGAGACCCGCGGCCGCGGCCCCGGACACTCCGGCGGCGACGAGCGCCAGCGACAGCAGAAGGATCGCCAGGGGGGCCCGCACGGGTCCCAGATCGGCCGTGGCGAACGCGATCCGAGAGATGTACCCGGTGGTGGGCCGCCGCGGCGCCGGCCCACCGGGGAGGTGGCGTGGCTTGGAGCTTTAGCTCCCCCGGCGGGGTCTTAGAGCTCCCACTCGCGCGAGGCGATCGCCCGGATGACCTCTTCCGGCGTGAACTCGGGCTGGTACCGGCGCGCGCTCGCCGTGATCGCGATCCCGAGGTGTCCATCGATGAGGGCCGCCGGAAAGCCCTCCACCGACAGCTCCGCCGCGTTCGCGTAGCGGAGGCCCAACGGGTGGACGCGCTTCTCGATGCCGGCCTTGCGGGCTAGGCGCGGGAGAAGCTCTCGAACATAGGCCGCCTTCAGCTGCTCGCCGGCGAGAGTGCAGAAGAGGTGCGCCTGCGGATCGATTCCGCGCTGCTCGCGGCGGTCGAGCCAGCGAGCGACCATGGCTCGCGCCGTCGCGTCGATTCCGACGAGGCGGCCCGAGCCACCGCGCCGCGGTGGTACCGCCAGAATGCCGCGTTGGACGTCCACGTCCGTGGGATGGAGCCCGAGGGCCTCGCCCGGCCGCAGGCCGCTGCGGTACATCGTGGCGATCAACGCGCGATTGCGAATGCCGGTGGGAGCGCGATTGCTGGCGCTGCGGATGAGCGCGCGCGCTTCGTGGGCATTCAGGAGGTCGGGCGGCAGCACGCTGCCCGGCTGCGAGTCCGGAAGGCCGGTGGTGGAGGGGGCGTCCCGCGCGCCAAGTTCGCCCGTCGGCATGTTCTGCACTCTCAAGCCTCGTTCGCTGATCGCCGGAACCCTTCGGCGCGGACCGATGGCGGCACGCCCACGCACGCGCCGAGCGTGCGCCCGCTCGACGGAGTGCGGCCGCTACCCGTTTCGCTCACGCCAGGCCATCCGTTCCAGCCGCAGCCCTCACTCCTCGCTCAATGCTGCCTAATCCTACCGCGCGAGCACGCCTGGATCGCCCACATGGTGACGGCGAGCGCCGTCATGTGTCCGGAGATCGACGGTCAACCGTCCCTCGTCGACCAAAGCCAGGGGAGCGCAATTCCACCGGCCCGCCGACAGACCCGGCTCAGCGACGGGGCCCGTCGTCCGATAGCCTGCGCGCCATCGGGCGGTGGTTCAGGGAAGCCGGTGTGAGTCCGGCGCGGTCCCGCCACTGTCACCTCGCAGCGACGCGGCTGGACGAGAAGTCAGCCACTGGGTCTACCTGGGAAGGCGCCGCGCTCGCGTTGATGGGGAAGCCAGGAGACCTGTCTCCGCCCGCACACCGTGAACCTCCGAGGTCGAGGCTTGGTGCGAGCGATCGTCCCGCGCGTTTTGGCGCTCATCGCGCTCCTCGCGCTGCTCGCGGGATGCCAGACGCGCAGCCAGGAGTCCCCCGCGGCGAGCGCCCCCGGGGCGGAGCTGCTCGTGACGGAGGACTTCGGCGCGGCGGTGCTGCTCGAGCGGCGGGTTCCGCCGGACCAGAGCGTCCTGCGGGCGCTCCGCGGCGCGACGGATGTCGAGACGGGCTATGGCGGGGGCTTCGTCGTTGAGATGCTCGGCAGGCGGTCGGACGCCGCGGGGAGAAGGGACTGGTTCTTCTACGTCGACGGCGTGCTCACCGACCGCGGCGCCGCGGACGTCGACCTGGGAGCCGGGCAGAAAACCTGGTGGGACTACCGCGACTGGTCGGGCTTCGCGGACGCGTGGGCGGTCGTCGGGCAATGGCCCGCGCCCTTCGCGGTTCCCGGAGGGCTCCGGGAGGTCTCCGCCGACCAGCCGCTCGCGGGCGAGCTTCGCCGGGCCGGGGCCGTCGTCGCCGCCGCCCGGCGTCCGTGGCGCGTAGCCATAGGGTCACACGGGGACCTCCTCGCCCGCGACCCGGCGTGGCGCAGGGCCACGGCCAACCCCGCGAGAGCGGGGATGACCGCCTGGATCGACGCCGGTGAGATCGTCGTGCTCGGACCGACCGGAGCGCGACCACTCGCCGGCGCGCGCGCCGTGGCGGTCGCCGTCCCAACCGGTGCGATCCCCCAGAGCGGCGTTCTCATGGCTGTCGCCGGCCTCGACGAGGAAGCAGCGAGCGCCGCGGCGCGACGGATCGCCGCGGACCCCGCGGTCCTGTCGCACCGCTTCGCGGTGGTGTTCGACGCGGACGGCGCTCCGATCGCCGCGGGCGGGCGGGGAAGGCCGTGACGCGGCGCGCCGGCGCACCGGGACCGCTTGTCCTCTTGGGCCTCGGCGCTCTCGTCCTGGCGTTCTCGGTCGAGCATCCCGCCCCGATCGTCGCCCTTGCCATCGGGGCGGTGGCCCTGCTTCTCACGGCGCCGAGGGCGCCGAGCCGCCTCTACCTGATCGGGGGGGCGATCAGCGGAATCGGGCTCATCGCATTGAACCCCTTCGTGACCGGGGAAGGCGAGCACATCCTGTTCCGGGGTCCGCGGCTCACCCCGTTCGACACCGAGATCACCGTCGAGGAGCTGGCCGCGGGCGCGGTGGGCGGCGTTCGGGTCTTCGCCGTCGCGGTGCTGGTCGGAGCGCTGCTCAGCCACGTCGACGCGGATCGTCTCCAAGCGCGCGTCGCTCGTGTGGCGCCGCGGTCGGCCCTGATGGCGGCGATGTCCGCTCGCCTCCTCCCGGCCTTGGAGCGCGACTCGCGCGCCATCGTCGAGGTGGCCCGCATGCGGGGCGCGCGTCTGGGGGTTGGCTCCTGGCACCGAAGAGCGCGTGCTGCGGCACCGCTCGCCCTTCCGCTTCTCGGCTCCGGCATGGAGCGCGGGCTGGACATCGCCGAGGCGATGACGGCCCGCGGATACGGCGCAGGACCACGCACGAGGACGCCCGAGCCGCCGCTCGATCGCCGCCAGCGCATGCTCTGGATTCCCGGCGTCCTGGCCGTGGTCGTCGCGGCGGCGGCGCTCATCACGGGCTCCGGCGCCTACACCTTCTACCCGCTGCTCGATCCCCTGCTCCAGGGAGGCGCCGCGCTCCTGGCACTCCTGGCGGCGCTGGCCCTGGGCGCAGCCGCCTGGCTGAGCCGATGACGGTCATCTCCGCACGAGGCATCCGGTTCTCCTACGACGAGAGCCGCCCGCCGGCGCTCCGGGGAGTGGACCTCGATGTCGCCGCGGGCGAGGTGGTGCTGCTCCGTGGTCCGTCAGGCGGCGGCAAGACCACGCTGCTCCGGGCGCTCGGAGGGCTGCTCCCCCACTTCCACGGAGGCGCTTTCGGGGGCGAGATCACCGTCGCGGGCCTCGACGGGCGCCGCTCGCGCCCCGCGGAGGTCTCGCTGCGGGCGCCGCTGCTCTTCCAGGACGTCGAGGCGCACGCCGTCATGAGCGACGTCGAGCGCGATGTCGCCTTCGGGGCGGAGAACGCGGGCGTCGCGCCCGGCGAGATTCGCGAGCGCGTCGGCGGTGCGCTGGCCGCGGTGGACGCCAAGCACCTCGCCGGCCGTCGCATCGACGAGTTGAGCGGTGGAGAGCGGCAGCGCGTCGCCCTCGCCGGCGTGCTCGCCCTGGAGCCCCAGGCGCTTCTCCTCGACGAGCCCACATCCCAGCTGGACGACCGTTCTGCGGCGCGCAACCTCGAGCTCGTCCGGCGCCTGGCGGGCGAGCGCGGGCTCGCCGTCGTCATCTCGGCACACCGCGTCGATCGCGTCGAGGCGATCGCGAGCCGGGTCGTCGAGATACGAGACGGGCGCATCGGACGGGGGCTCGACAGGGATCAGGGGCTCCCGGAACTCGCCCGAGCGCGACGACTCGGCCCGGAGGCGCTCCGCCTGTCGACGGTCACGATCGCGCACGGCGAACGCGTCGTGGCGGAGAGGGTCCACCTCGCGCTGCACGCCGGCTCCGTCCTCGCCCTGTCGGGCCCGAACGGCGCGGGCAAGTCGACCCTGCTCCGGGCGATCGCCGGACTCCACCCCGTCCGCGCTGGGTCGGTAAGGATCGAAGGGCGCGAGGTCGCGGCGGCGCCACCCGAGGATCGGGTCCCCGCGCTCGGCTACGTGGGTCAGGATCCCGGCCGGCACCTGCTCACGGAGAGCGTCCGCGCCGAGGTCGAGCTCGCCCCGCGCTATCAGTCCCTCCCGAGGCGCACCCGCCAGGACCGGGTGGCGTGGGCGCTCTCGGCGCTGGGCATCGACGAGCTGGCGGATCATCACCCCCTCGATCTCTCGACCGGCCAACGGCAGCGTGTTGCGATCGCGGCGGCGATCTCGGGACGGCCGCGCCTGCTGCTGCTCGACGAGCCGACCCGGGGCCTCGACAGCGACGGGAGGCGGCGTCTGGGTGCCCTTCTCCGAGCGCTCGCGGCGGACGGAATGGCGGCGATCGTGGCGACGCACGACTCCGGCGTCGCGGGGCTCGCGGCGGACCGCTGGGCCCGCCTCGGCGGCGGCCGCCTGACGGAGCAGCGCGGCGCAAACAGGAGTCCCGCGTGAGCACCGGCCTCGCTCTGGTCGCTGCTCTCGGGGTGCTCGCGCTCGTCGCCACCCTCGCCCTGGAGCGCTACGGCGGAGTGCGCGAGCTGGCGCTGATCGCCGCTCTCGCCGCGGCCGCGGCGGCAGGCCGAGTGCTCCTCGCGCCGCTCCCAAGCGTTCAGCCGGTCACCGTCATCTGCCTGGTCACCGGAGCAGCGCTCGGCCTCCGCGCGGGCGTCGCGGTCGGCGCGCTCGCCGCGCTGCTCTCCAACGGCTTCCTCGGCCACGGACCGTGGACGCCCGCTCAGATGGTGCTCTGGGCCCTCGCTGGGGCCACCGGAGCCCTGCTGGGCGATCGCATGCTCCGGCGCTCGGTGCTCGTGCCCGTCGCCGCCCTCTGGGGCTTCGCCTTCTCCTGGGGAATGAACCTCTGGTTTCTGGCGACCTTCGGACCCGAGGTGAGCGAAGAGGCGATGCTCGCCGTCTCGGCTCGGAGCCTCCCCTTCGACATCGCGCACGCGACCGGCAACGCGATCATCGCCCTCGTCGTGGGTCCGGCGCTCGCGCGGCTCATCGTGCGCTACCGACGACGAATTCGAGTCCGGTCGATCGAGGAGCCGTCGGCGGCTATTCGACGGGGCTCCGGGGGCGATCCCGGAACTCCACCGGGTCGAGCGGCCTGGTGAGGTAGCCCCCCGTACCCGCGGCAAGCCCCTCGGTCACGTCCGCCGCTGAGATCCCGCTCTCAGCAGGAGAACCGGAGGCTCGCGGCGCTCGGCCGCCGACCCGTGCGACAAGGACCCCCGGAGGGTTCGTCATGGAGCCCCACCGCCTTGGCGGAGAACCATCGCCGGCCGATGGAGCGGCAGGCGAACGATCATTCGCGTGCCTCGGCCGATCTCGGAGTCGATCCCGACGGTGCCGCCGTGGCCGTCCACGATTGCCTTCGTGACGGAGAGGCCAAGCCCGCTCCCGGGTGCCTCATCCGCCGCCGCGCCCTGCCCTCGGAAGAACCTGTCGAAGACATGTGCGGCCTCGTCGGGCGCGATTCCGGGCCCGTCATCCACCACCTCGATCGTGGCCGTGTGGTCGTCTGCAGACAGCTCGACACGGACGGTGCCGCCGCCCGGCGTGAACTTGAGCGCGTTGCCGATGAGGTTGGCGACCGCTTGGCCCAGGCGATCACCGTCTGCGAGGACTTCCGCGGACGCCAGGTCGTCGCCGATCAGGAGGATCCCGCGCTCGACGGCCACGGGGCGAGCATCCTCGATGCAGGCCGCCACGACGGCGGCGACGTCGGTCTCCGACCGACTGAGGTCGAGCGCATGGGCTTCGGACTGCGCCACCACGAGCAGGTCGCCGACGAGGGCCAGGAGCCTCCGCGCATTGCGATCGACAACGGAGAGCATGTGCTGCTCGTCCTCCGTCAGATGCTCGCTCGCCTCCTCCTCGATCAGCTCCGTGTAGCCGATGATCGAGGTCAGGGGGGTGCGCAACTCGTGCGAGACCGTGGCGACGATCTCGTCCCTCATGCGCTCGGCGCGTCGCGCCTCGGTCATGTCGTGCATGACCACGATCCGACCCAGCAGCTCGTTGTCATCCCCGCGCACGGGCGCGACGTACCGGCGCAGAACACGTCCGTCCGTCGTCAGCTCGAAGGTGTCGAGGTGTTGCTGGTGGGGCGCCTTCTCGAGCGCATCGTTCGCTCGTCGGTAGGTGTCCGGATCGGTCACCAGCTCCGTGAGCGCGTCCCTCAACCGGCCCCCGCTCGATCCGACCACCTCGTGATCCAGCCCGGCGAAGAAGTCTCGGGCGGACGCGTTGGCGATGCGCACGCGACCCTCGGGATCCTCGAGCTGGATCGCGTCCGGGGTGGCGTCCAAGACCGCGCTGATGATCGCCTCCCGGTCGCGGGTCGCCCGCTCCGAGATCGTCCGGGAAAGCCCGGAGGCGGCCTGGGCGACCAGGGCCTCGAGCGCCCGGCGTGCATCGTCGTCGAGCGCGGCGTCGTCCGTCCAACCGAAGGTCGCGACGCCGATCACGTCGTCGCCGATCCTGAGCGGTGCGTGGAGCTCCCGACGCAACGCGACCCGGCACCCGAACGAGGAGATGCGAAGGCCGGTGTCGGGGTGTCGGGCCTCGACGATGCTGCGCTCCGCGAGCGCGCGGCCGGCAAGGCCCGCGTTCGGTGAGACGATGCTATCGAGTCGCTCGCGCTCAAGCCCGCGCACGGCGACGAGGGCGGGCGGCTCGCCGTCGCTGTCCCGGAGGTACAGGGCGCCCACGTCGGCTCGCGCGGACTCGACGAGCCGCGCCAGCGTCGCGTCGGCGAGTTCCGACGGGTCGTCGTTGCCGGCCACCAGGGACCGCGCGGCCTCGTAGAGGTTCGACATGCGTGCGCGCTCTTCGGCGGCTTGATCGTAGAGCTGCTGCAGTTCCCCTCGCTGCCGCTCGAGCAGCTCCGTCCGCTCGGCAAGGCTCGCCTGCTGCTCCTTGAGGTGCTGGTTCTGGGTTTCCAGGGCCTCCGGCTGCTCTTGTAGGGGCCGGCTCTGGATCTCCGGGGGCTCTTGCCCCGGCTGGAGCCGGCCGTTCTTCTCCCGAGTCACCGCCACGCGGTCCGTCGCGTCGAAGAACACGAGGACCGCTCCGGTCACCCGCCCGTCGACCCGAGCAGGCGTCGAGTTGTACCTGATGGGCAGCCCCGAGCCGTCCCTGCGGAAGAACGTCTCGGTCCCCTCGTGGGGCTCGCCCCGATCGATCGTGGCGTGCAGCGGGCACTCGTCTTCGGGGTGGGGGCTTCCGTCGGGTCTCTTGTCGTGGACCAGCTCGTGGAGGCTCGATCCGATCGCCTCCTCGGAGGTGAACCCGAGCATCGAGCGCGCGGCATCGTTGACGAACGTGATGCGCCCGGCGAGATCGAGGTCGTAGACCCCGCCCGGCGCGGACCCGGGCAGCGGTTCGTACAGTCCGCTCGGATCGCCCTGCTCTCTGAGGGCGTTTGGGAGGCGGGCGATGGTGAGATCGGTCGCGTGCTCCGCGTCGCGGCGGGCGGCCCGCTCGTTGACCGTGCGGCGCCTTCCCTGCAGCGGCTCCCGTCCGCGTCGCCGCCCATGGATGACCCGCTCCGCCCGCAGGCCGAGCTCGCCCGGATGGATCGGCTTCACCAGGAAGTCGTCGCATCCCGCCTCGAGCGCCCGCGAGCCCATCGAGGGGCCGGCCCCGATCACCAGGATGACCCCGGGGCCGCCGTGGGGCATGGAGCGGATTCGCTCGGTGAGCATGAGCCCGTCCATGTGCGGCGTCTGCCCGTCGATCACCACCAGATCGACGACAGGCTCGCGCAGCAGATCGAGCGCCTCGGGGGCGCCCCCCGCTGTGCTGACCCGGTGTCCGTACGAGACCAGGGCCTCGGCGGCGACGCGCCGTGCGAGAGGGTCGTCGCCAACCACGAGCGAGGTGAGGGCTTCTCGAGCCATCGACCGCATGTCGGCTTGCCATCGGGCCCGCTGTAGCAGGGGCGCCCGCGAGAGGGGGGCCCTCGCCCGCGGCGTCTAGCCGCTGCCGGCGTGCTCCGCTGCTCGCGCGAGCAGCGCCTCCTCGCTCGCCCCGAGACGCTCGTTTACCCCGGACGCCCACGCGCGCAGCCCGCGCGAGTCGTCACGGCATTCGGCGATCATCGCGGCGACCTCGCCGGCCGCGGTCGATCCGGACTGGAAGCGGGCCACCACCAGAAGGGCCGGGTCCAGGGCCGCATCGAGCGCCTCGCCAGAGATCGTCAGGTCGCCGTCCCACACGTCCTGGGCGGCCCGCCGCAGCGCCTCGGGTGTCAGAGCGTCGAGCGGGAGCCCCTCCTCGGACAACTCGCGGACCGCGCGACCAACGATGGTGTGGGCCGTTCGGTAGTCGAGACGCGTCGACTGCGCGAGCAGGTCCGCCACATCGGCGGCGGCGGTGCCCCCGCGCCGCGCCGCCGCGCCCCACCTGGCGGAGTCGATGCTGAGGCCGGCGGCGACGCCTGCCGTGAGCCTCGTCGTCGCGATCGCCTCGTCGAGCAGTCGGGGCACCGCGCCGTTCAGGACGTGGAAGTGATCCGTGCGCGCAGATCCCGTGTGCAGCGCGACGTGGATCGCGGCGACCTCCCCTGCGGCGACGGCGGCCTGCGCCCGGATCGCGGCAAGAGCGTACGGATTCCGCTTCTGTGGCATGAGGGCACTGGCTCGGCTGTGCCGGTCCGCGAGTCGGACGATCGAAAACTCCTGGCTGGCCAGGATCTCGAGGTCCTGCGCGAACTGCGACTGGTGGGTCGTGGCGATGGCCACGGCGCCGGCCAAATCGGCGTAGCCGTCAGCCTGCCACATGGCGTCACGGGTGTGACGAGCGACAGAATCGAAGCCCAATAGCTCCGCCAGCCGAGCGCGGTCGAGCGGCCATCGCGATCCCGCGCTGCCCCCCACGCCGGCCGGGCTCGCGCCGAACCACTCGTCGAGGTGCCGAAGGCGGCCGGCATCGCGCAGCAGGGGATACACGTAGGCCAGCATCATGTGACCGACGGTGCTCGGCTGGGCCGGCTGCAGGTAGGTGTAGTCCGTCGCGAGCTGGTCGGCAAGTCGCTCGGCGTGCTCGGTCAGCGCGTCCGCGAGGTCGAGCTCGGCCTCGGCAAGGCGCAGCGCGCCGATGCGCGCCGTGCGTCGGAGCGCGACGCGAAGGGCCTCACGGCGGGGGCGACCGGCACTGAGCCAGCCCGAAGCCGCCGCCCCGACACGGCGCCGCAGCTCGGCCTCGCGGGAGTTGAACGCGTCACCCAGCTCGGGATTCCACGGAAACTTCTCGCCCGGGATGTCATGAAGGTCGAGTAGCCCCCCGAGGAGCGCTGCGCCCGCGTCGCGATCGAGGCTCGACGACTCGACCAGGACGACGGCGTGGGCCAGGTCGGAGAGCGACAGCGCCTGCGCCAGCCGGGGGGCGTGGCGGGCCTCGTGCGCGTATGCGCCCTCGACGAGCTCGGGCGCGGCGAAACCGGTCAACCGGCCCCCGCGGCCAAGCTCCGGCTCACCCACGGAGCACTAAGCGGGAAGCTCGTCGACCTCGTCGAGAACCGCTCTCACGCCCGCCACGTCGAGCAATCGGCGCACGGCGTCCGAGGGACGGTAGATGCAGACCGCCGCGGCGCCTTCGCGGCTGCGCTCGTTGGCGGCCAGCAGCGAGCCGAGGCCTCGGCTGTCCATGAAGGTCACCATCGACAGATCGACGACGACGGTGCCCTGTCCCATCTGGGCGTCGGTGAGCTCGCGCGAGACGCGCGGCAGAGCCTGGGCGTCGAGCACCCCGGAAACGCTGAGCACCGTGCCGCCCCGTGACTGGCGGACCACGACGGTGAAGCTCTCGGCATCCGACATCGCGCGCCACACTACCAGGGGCCGATGGGCGCCCGACGGCTCCACGGGCGGGATGTAGAGTGGGCCCGGTCTCGACGACGGAGGTGGGCCGTGCGGGGACTTCCCGCCTGGATGATCGGAGTGCTGGTCGTTCTCGCTGTCATCCTGCTCACGGTGGGTTGGGACGAACGCCACGAGGCCGGGCCTGTGCCCTTCATCATGGGCATCGTTTTCGCCCTCTTCGCGCTCGGCGCCGTCGGCGGGCGCTTGCGCGGAGAATTCCACTAACTCGGCGGCTGCTCCCGCTCTCCCGTGGCCGAGACGCCCTACGACCGCCCCAGCGACCCGGCCAAGCGCCGTAGCGCGGCGATAACAGACGGCCCCGACCGCGCCCCCGCAAGGGCGATGCTGAAGGGCACCGGCTTCACGGACGAGGATCTCGCACAGCCGATCGTCGGGGTGGCCACGACGTGGATCGAGACGATGCCGTGCAACCTCAACCAGCGGGCGCTGGCAGAGCACGTCAAGCGCGGGGTGCGCGAGGCCGGCGGAACCCCGATGGAGTTCAACACGATCTCGGTGTCGGACGGCGTCTCGATGGGCACCGAGGGCATGCGCGCCTCGCTGGTCTCGCGGGAGGTTATCGCCGACTCGATCGAGTTGGTCGTCCGTGGCCATTTGTTCGACGGTCTGGTGTGCTTGGTCGGCTGCGACAAGACGATCCCCGCTGCGGTCATGGCGCTCGCCCGACTCGACATCCCCGGCCTCGTCCTCTACAACGGCTCGATCGCGGCGGGCCGCTACGAGGGCCGCGACGTCACGATTCAGGATGTCTTCGAGGCCGTGGGAGCCCACCTCGCCGGCACGATGTCGGCCGCCGAGGTGCACGCCATCGAGTCGGTCGCCTGCCCGGGCGCCGGAGCCTGCGGGGGCCAGTTCACAGCGAACACCATGTCGATGGCGCTGGATCTCCTGGGCATCAGCCCAGCGGGGCTCAACGGCATCCCCGCACTGCGGCCCGAGAAGGACGAGGCGGCCGCGGAGGCGGGGCGGCTCGCGATGCGGCTCGTCCGCGACGACGTGCGTCCGTCGGCTCTGGTCACACGAGAGTCGATCGATAACGCCATCGCCGGCGTCGCGGCGTCCGGCGGCTCCACGAACGGCGTGCTCCACCTCCTGGCCATCGCTCACGAGTTCGGGATCCCGCTCGAGATCGACGAGTTCGACAGCATCGCGGAGCGCACGCCGGTCGTCGCGAGCCTGAAGCCGGGCGGCGAGTACGTGGCCACCGACCTCTACGAGGCCGGGGGGGTCGCCCTCGTCACCGCCGAGCTCGCCAAGCGGGGTCTGGTGCACGGCGACGCACGCAACGTCGACGGGCGCACGATCGCCGAGATCGCCCGCGACGCGCGGCCGGCGGAAGGGCAGAAGGTGGTCGTCTCCATCGACGAGCCCCTCTCGCCGACCGGCGGGCTCGCCATCCTCCGTGGGAACCTGTCGCCACTCGGTTGCGTGGTCAAGCTCGCGGGGCACGAGCGCCGCCTGCACCGGGGCCCGGCTCGCGTGTTCGAGTCGGAGGAGGAGTGCTTCGCGGCGGTCAAGTCCCGCTCGATCCGCGCGGGCGACGTCATCGTCATCCGCTACGAGGGCCCGGCCGGCGGTCCCGGCATGCGCGAGATGCTCCACGTGACCGCGGCGATCGTCGGCGAGGGCATGGGCGAGGAGATCGCCCTCATCACCGACGGCCGTTTCTCGGGAGCGACCCACGGGCTGATGGTCGGGCACGTCGCGCCCGAAGCGGCCCGCGGCGGGCCGATCGCGGCGCTCAGGGACGGCGACATCGTGGCCATCGACGTCGACGACCGCACCCTCTCGGTGGATCTGTCCGAGGAGGAGATCGCAGCGCGGCTGGCCGATTGGTCGCCGCCGGAGCCCCGCTACCAAGGGGGCGTGATGGCCAAGTACGCCGCGCTCGTGCGGCCGGCGAGCGAGGGCGCGGTGACGACCCCGCACCAGGGCGGGTGAGCCCCACGGCGGGTGCCCCGGAGAGCCTCGGGCAACTCATGCTCCAGGCCTTCTGGTGGCTCGATCGCCGGGCCGCCGCGGAGCTGGAGGCAGCCGGAGAGGAGGCGATGTCGGCGTCCGAGGCCCTGACGCTGACGCGCATCCCCGGGGCGGGCGTCCGGCCCGTCGAGCTCGCCCGCTTGGCGGGCGTCTCGCGGCAGGCGGTCCACCAGACGCTCGATCGCCTTCAGGACGCCGGCATGACCGAGCGCGCTCGGTCGCCGGGACGCGGGGCCGTCGTGGTGCGCCTCACGGCGTCGGGCCAGCATCGCGCGCGCGCCGTCGTGAGAGCCAACGCCACCGCTGAAGAGGCTCTCGCGCGGCGCATCGGCCGAGAGCGGGCCGCGGGGCTCCGTGCCGCGCTCTTGGCCGACTGGGGCGATCCGGGCAGTGCGTAGGGGCCCGGGAGCCCCGCCTACGACGGAAGCAACGCGGTCTCGTCGGCGGAAGCCGGGAGCGTGAAGCACACGCGTCCCCCGCCCTCATCGCGATTCTCGGCCCAGATCCGGCCGCCGTGCGCCTCGACGAGTCCGCGGGCGATCGCCAGCCCCAGGCCGGCGCCGTCGCCGGTGCGCGACCGGTCTCCGCGCCAAAAGCGATCGAACATCATGCGAAGCGTCTCGGCGCCGAATCCCTCGCCGCTGTCCTCGACCTGGACGACCACCTCCCGATGCCTGGGGCGCACCACGATCGCCACGGAGCCATCGGACGGAGTGTGGCGGAGGGCGTTCCGAACGAGGTTCGACAGGATGCGCTCCACCTTGTCGGGCGCGCAGCGCGCCAACGGGAGCGGGTCGTCGATGCGCGCCTCGATGCGAATCTGGCGCGCGGAGGCCTCCGCCTCGACGCCCCGCAGACACGACGCCACGAGCCCCGGGACGCCCGTGTCCTCAAGCTCGAGCGTAATCGCGCCCGAGTCGAGGCGCGCGAGCTCGAACAGGTCGTCCACGAGAGCGCCGAGCGCCGTGACCTGATCGCGCATCGCTGAGAAGTAGTCTTGGGGTTCGGCAAGACCGTCCTCGACGGCTTCGATCATGGCCTGCAACGAGGCGAGGGGGGTGCGGAGATCGTGGCTCGCCCACGCCACGAGCTGGCGGCGGGCGTCGAAAAGCTCCTCGAGCCGGTCGCCCATCTGGTTGAAGGAGTGCGCCACCGCGGCCACCTCCTCGGGGCCCACCTCCGGCACGCGGGCGCCGAGGTCGCCGGCGGCGAGGTCGGCGGAGGCGCTCCGCAGGCGCAGCAGCGGGCCGAGAATCGAGCGTCCCAGGGCGAGCGACCCCACGGCCGCGGCGAGCGCGCTCGCGGAGGCGACCGCCACGAGCGTCACGTCGTGGGAGGAGCCGAACATTGCCGCCCCCGCGACGATCACCGCCACCAAGGGAAGCAGCGCGGCCGTCACCGCGAACACGGCGAGCTGCATGCGCACGGTGGGAAGGCGACGGCAGAGCATCGCGATGGCGAGCCCGACCAGCAGCGTGGCGAGGGCGACGATGAGGGCGAGGGCGATCATGAGAAGCGGTATCCGACCCCCCAAACGGTCTGGAGCAGCTCGGGGGCGGCGGGATCGTCCTCGATCTTCTCCCGAAGGCGGCGGATGTGGACCGTGACGGTGCCCGTGTCGTACGCCGCCTGGTAGCCCCACACGCGATCCATGAGGTGCTCGCGCGAGAAGACCTGGCGGGGATGCCGCGCCATGAACAGCAGAAGGTCGAACTCCTTCGCGGTGAGACGCAGCCCCTCGCCGTGCTTTCTCACCTCCCTCGTGGCCGGCTCGATCACCAGATCGCCGACCACGACACGCTCCACATCGTCCGACGGACCGCTGCGGCGAAGCACGGCCTTGACGCGGGCCGCGAGCTCGCGCGGCGAGAAGGGCTTGGTGACGTAGTCGTCGGCGCCCAGCTCGAGGCCGACGATGCGGTCAGCCTCCTCGCCGCGAGCGGTGAGCAGGATGACCGGCAGCTCGGAGGTCGCACGGATACGCCGGCAGATCTCCAGCCCGTCGACGCCCGGGACCATGATGTCGAGCACGACGAGGCCGAACGCGTCGCTCTCGAGGAGCCGAAGTGCCTCGTCGCCGTCACCCGTCTCGATCGTCTCGTAGCCATCGCGCCGGAGGTAGCTGCACACCACCTCGCGCACGATGGGCTCGTCGTCAACCACCAAAACGCGCGTCATCGCTCTCATGGAGCCAGATGGTGGCCCGGAGCACAAGCTCCGGGCCACCATTCCGGTCGTCATGACGCCCGGGCCACGCCGACGCTCAGCCGGCCCTGGAGACGGTGACCTTCGCGACGGCGCGGCGGTTGAAGCCGTGCTTGGCGGAGGTCAGGTCCCCAACGCCGGGCAGGAGGCCGGGGTGCTGCCGAATGACGCGTCCCTCGGGGTCCCGCACGAACGGGTTGCCGCCGACAGGCCCGGGAATGAAGGCCTTGTCCTGGTTGTTCTTCTCGGAGCCTGCGTCGTAGGCCGGGCGCGTCATCGTCCTCGTTCCCCGGCGAAGACGGTACGAGCTGAGGCCCGTGAAGCCGTCGTTCGTGTTGACGAGCATCGTCGTGAGGCTGAGACGGCTGCTGTCGGCGACGCGGATGCGGTACGTCTGCCTCGCCCCGGGCGGGATCGGCGCGGGCGCCGAGGCGCCCAAATCGACACCGGTCTTGGCCACCTGCACACCGCGCGCTCCGCGCAGGAGCTGGAGCGCGGGGGCGTTGTTCGCGTCCTCGGCGATGGCGGCCACGACGTGGGAGGCGACCGATCCGTTCTTCCACACCGAGGCGCCTGGCCTGTGGGCCACGATCAGCGGGGGTGAGAGGGGCTGACCGCTTGTGAGATTCTCAACCGTGATGTCGTAGGTGCCGGTGGCGTTGGCAACTTGACCGGCGTCGTCGGGGCCGGCCGCCAAGGCCGCCCCCCCGACGCCGCCGCCGATCGCGAGCGCGCAGGCGGCTCCTAGGGCGATGCGTTTCATGTGCGTACCCCTCGTTCGTGGGGATTGAAGGTCGGGGCGGACGCTAGGCGCGGAACCTTACGAATCCCTTATCCAGAACGAAACGCTCGCGCAAGACTCGAGCGAGGGACCGGGATCACCCGCGGCCCGTGCGCCTCTTGGCCGCCGGCGTGACCTTCGCTCCGCCCGTTCGGCGCGGCACCGCACGATCGGGCGGGGTCTCCTTGCGCCCATCACTCTTCCTGAACTGGATCACCCAGAAGGCGGCCAGCCCGCCCAGGAAGAGCACCAGTGCCACGAAGAAGTTGAGTCGCTGCCCGAGAA
Organism: Miltoncostaeaceae bacterium; assembly: GCA_030598075.1. GTDB lineage: Bacteria > Actinomycetota > Thermoleophilia > Miltoncostaeales > Miltoncostaeaceae > JARFPS01. The sequence goes on from JAUVQP010000005.1 coordinate 16,070, forward strand.
ATTCCTCCGACGGGTCGATCCGGAACTGCTCCCAGAAAATGCGACCCAGCGAGTAGAGCGACACGTAGAGCGCGAAAAGACCCGGAGCTCGGATTCGAAAGCGCCAGCCGATCCAGATGAGCAGCGCCGCGACGCCGAAGTTCCAGAGGAGCTCGTAGAGAAAGACCGGGTGGTAGGTCTCGACCGTCTCGAGCCCGAAGGGACGGAAGCCGAGCGCGACCTCCAACGCCCAGGGCAGGTCCGTCGGCTCGCCGTATAGCTCTTGGTTGAAGTAGTTTCCGAGGCGCCCGATGCCCTGCCCGATCAAGATTCCGGGCGCGGCGGCATCCATAAAACGCGCGACGCTCGCGCCGCGGCGCCGGACCACGATCGCCCCGGCCGCGGCGCCCGCGGCGATGCCGCCCCAGATGCCCAGCCCGCCCTCCCAGACGGCGAACGCGGACAGGGGCCCATCGAGCTGGCCGCTGCTCGTGATGACGTGGTAGAGCCGCCCTCCGATCAGCCCGAAGACGGTGGCCCAGAGCGCGACCTCGATCACGAGATCGGGGTCTCCACCCCCGGCGCGCCACCGCAGCATCGTGACCCACGCGCCGATGGCGATCCCGCCGATCAGGGTCAGCGCGTAGATGCGGATGTCGACCGAGCCCAGCTCGATCTCGCGGAACGGGGGCGCCGGAATGTCGGCCGGCAGCAGCAGCCCCATGCTCACCTCCGAGACCTCGGCCGGGACGGCCGCATCTTACGCGTCGACGATGCGCGCGTCGGGGCGAAAGGCCCCCACCGCAAACCAGAACGGGGCATCGTGAGCGACGGGTCGAAGGCGCTTGCCCCGCAGCGGGCCCGTCGTGGCGCGACCGCCGGCGTCCCAGGTCGTCCCCGTCTCGACATCGCGAATCGCCGCGCCGGCGGTCGCCTCGAACGTGAGCGCGCGCCCGTCCACGCGGCGGTCGAAGACGACCACGCTCCCCACGTCGTCAGAGCCCCGGATGCTGTCGTCGCCCAGCGCCGAGGTCGTCCCGCTTCGCCACCACAGCACGATGGGGAGCGGACCCACCGTCTCGTTGATGACCGGCCGATCGCGCAGGACGTCGAAGGGAACGGCCACGAACTCCTGGCCTCCTTCGACGGTCGCGACCCGCGCCTTGGGCGACAGCCGGCCATCGATCGGCTTGCCCTGGAAGGCGAACGGTGGCTGATCGACGTCGTCGTAGCCGACGTACGGGTTGCTGCCGTAGGGGCGGTCGTGGCCGGTGTCGCGACTGAGCTGGAGGCCGTCCGGGAAGCGCTCGCGGAACTCGCCCATGCTGATGAGCTGCGCGGGCACCTCCTCCAACGTGGTGCCGGTCAACTCGCCCACGATCGCGTCGCCGGAGAACTGCTGCCACCAGCTCTCGGTCTGGCGATCCCACATCACGAGGTCGCTGAAGCGCAGGTTGCCGGTGGTCCCGAAGGTCAGAACGCGGCCATCGACCTCGCGGTCGAACGCGATCGCCGTGTAGCAGAGGGGGCAGAAGGTCACCGCGACCTTCCTGCCGCCGATTTCGTCGTTGACGATCTCGTGCCAGGTCAGAATCTGAAGAGGGTATGCCTTCGCCTCGCCGTTGACCTCCAGGGCGATGACGGGCTCGCGGCCATCCACGTCCTCGCGGCCCACCGGCACGAACTTCGGCTCGTCGATGGGCGGAATGCCGTCGCGGGGCGGACCGCCAGACAGGAACTCGTCGAGCGGGACCGAGTGACGGCTGAAATCGGTCTCCCACCCGGCTGGGTCGAAGCTCGCGCCCCCGAGGTCATTGGTCCCGCGCTGCGCTCCCGGGTCGGTCGCCCGGCCACCATCGGTGTCGAACGTCCCGCGGAACGCGAGGGCCACGAGCAGCACCAAGGCGACCACGGCCGCGCCGACGGCCACTCGAGCGACCGGGCGGCTCACAGGAGCGGCGAGACGCTCTGGAGCTCGGCCGTGATCCGAGTCAGCTCGCCGGTCGCAAGGAGAACGCCGAAGAGGACAAGCATGCCCGCGCCGACGGCGCTGATGATGTTCAGACGCTTTTTCAGGAAGTCGAGCGCGTTCCCGCCCTCCTGCAGGACGAGACCCGCGATCAGGAACGGCACGCCCAGCCCGACCGAGTAGACGAAGAGAAGACCGGCGCCCACTCCGGGCTGGCCGCTGGCGGCGGCGAGCGTGAGCGCGGCAGCGAGGGTCGGGCCGATGCACGGCGTCCATCCCACGGCGAACGCGACGCCGACCAGGGCGGAGCCGGCGAGCGTCGCGGGTTTTCTGCTGAGTCTGAGGCGTCGCTCGCGCATCAAGAAGGACGGCACGCCCTTTCCGAGCAGCAAAAGGCCCATCGCGATGATGAAGATGCCGCCCACGACCTCGAGCGTCCGCCGCTGCTCGAGGAGCAACGTGCTGCCGATCAGCCCCGCGCTGGCCCCGAGGGCGGCGAACATGAGCGAGAACCCGCCCACGAAGGCCGCGGTGGGAAGCGCCACGTCCGCGCGACGGTGCCGAGTCGCGGACCCGTTGTTCGAGAGTCCCACCCCCGAGACGAAGGCCAGGTAGGCGGGCACCAGAGGGAGCACGCACGGAGAGGCAAAGCTGACGACGCCGGCGGCGAAGGCGACCGCGAACGAGATGGGATCGGCACCGAGCTCCATACGGTGAGGTTAGAGCCGGAGGCTAGAGCTCGTCGGAGTCCGGGCCCCCGGACTCAGGTGCGCCGGCCGCGAGCGCGTTCCCGACCGACTGAAGGCGTTCGTAGTTGATCTCGCCGAGGTCGGTGGCCGCGATCCGCCCGTCGGGCCACACGTAGACGGTCGTGGGGAGCCCCTGCAGGTTGAGCATGTTCGCGAGCTCGCCGCTCGGGTCGGCGATCGACGGGTGTGTCCATCCGTAGCTCCGAACGAAGTCGCGCGCGGCGGCGTCGGTGTCGGTGACGTCCAGACCGAGGAACGCGATGTCCGGGCGATCGGCCACGAACCGCTGGATGTCTGGGGCCTCGACGCGGCAGCCCTCGCACCACGAAGCCCACATGTTGACCACGAGCGGCCGGCCGGCGAAGTCGGCCGTGCTCACTCGTCTGCCGGACACCGGATCGGTCCCCGCGAGTTCCGGCAGCGGTCCGCGCACGCCAAGGGTGGCCTCGGGGAATTCGTCGGATCGCGCGAGAAGGCCGGTGACGAGCACGGCGCCGAACGCGACGACGGCCAAGGCACCGACAAGCGGCTTCCAGCGGCGAGACAGCAGGTTCCTCATGCGCCACATCCGAGACGAGATCAACGCTACCGTGAGTCTCTACACGGGCCCGCGGCGGTTTGGATGCCGTCCATGCCGTCCGAAGGTTCCACGACGACCGATCCGGTCGATGACGCATCCGGACCGGACCGGACCCGTGTAGAAGGGATAGTGATCGTGGCGAGACCGGAACAACGTCTTCCCCGCAGCCGGCGCGCCTCCACCCGGAGCGAGGCGACCGACGAGGAACTCCTGCGCCTGGTGGGCGAGGGGAGCGAGACGGCGTTCCGCGCGCTCTTCGATCGCTACGGATCGGCGGTCTACCGCGTCTGCCGGGAGGTCGTCCGCGACGATGAGATCGCGGAGGATGCGGCGCAGGAGGCGTTTGTCCGGGTATGGCGAAACGCCCGGAGCGTGGACGTCCGGCGCGGCACGCCCGCCGCTTGGCTGATGACCGTCGCCCGCAACGCCGCGCGAAACGTGGCCCGCGTGCGGGTGCCCTTCCCCACCGAGGTCGAGGATCGGCCAGATCCGAGCCCGGGGGAGGACGCCCTTCTCGATCGGCTGTGGGTCGAGTCTGCCCTTGGCCGCCTGCCGGAGGACGAGCGGTTGGCGATCGAGCTTGCCTACTTCTCAGACCTCAGCCACAGCCAGATCGCGGCACGCCTCGACGAGCCTCTCGGCACCATCAAGACACGACTGCGCCGCGCCATGGGGCGCCTGGCCGACATCGCGGAGCAAACGGCATGACGCACGACGAGGCCTACCCGCGACTCGCCGACCTGCTCTGGATGCGGATCGCGGACGGCGACGAGGTGTCCCTTGGGGAGCATGTCGACGGATGCGACCGGTGTCAGGAGCGTCTCCTTGTCCTGCGCGGGCTGCACCGAACCCTCGGAGACCTCGATGGCGAACGGGTCCCCGACGCCCTGCGAGAACGGATCGAGCAGATCCCGTCACGGCATCCGCAGCCGCCGCTCGCCGCACCGAGGTTCGCGATCGGAGGCCGCGCCCTCGCCGGGGCGGCGGGAGTCGCCGCGGCACTCGTCGGCGCGCTGGCGATCGCTCTCTTCGCCGGGGGTGGCGAGCCGCCGAACAGCGCGTTCCGCGCAACCGAGGAGGTCGTCCTCGCCAGCGACCACACCGCGGCTGGAGGACGCCTCGAGATCGGAGAGGCAAAAAGCGGCATCCGCTCGCTCCGGCTGTCCGCGCACGGCCTCCCCGCTGCGGAGGGACCGTACGAGTTGTGGCTCGCCAACGAGACGGGCCAGGTATCGGCGGGGACTTTCCGGCCAAACCCGGGGGGGGCGTGCATCGTGATGCTCTCTGCGCCCGACGCAGACTGGGATCGGGCCACGATCGTGCCCGTGGCGGGCGGCGCGCCGGTGACGTCCGTCGATCTGTGACCCCCTGGCGCGCAGCCCACGTCGTGCCGGTCGCCCGTCTTGCGCGTCCATCACCCGGCCACGCGCACCATCCGCACCGGACCTGGCGCTGCTGACCCCAGGGCGGGCGTTGGCCGTCGCCGTCGGCGCCGGGGTGGGTTTCGCCGGTCTCTGGATCGTGCTCGCCGCAGTCCGCCCGGGGGTCACATTCCATCTCGCGCCGATCATCGTCGTCGCGGCGGTGCCGGTCACCCACCGCATCGGCAGCGGGCGTCCTGCGGCGCCGCTGGCCATGGCCGCGACGGTCGGGCTCGGTGCGGCACTCGGGCTGGCGACGCTCGCTTTGCTCGAGGCCGCGGGCGGGCTTCAGGGACCGCCGCTCGACCTTTTCTCGAGCGTGGCGATCGAAAGCCTGCTCGGCCTGGCGGTCGGCGTGGTCGTCGGATCCAGCGCGGAGATGTGGCCCGCGCGCCTCGACGGCTGAGCGGAGCGGCCGAGCCTCGCGCGCGCGACATTCGCCCGACGGCTCCTCGTGAGGCCGAGGCGGCGTAGGATCGGGCCATGGAGGGCACCGAGCTGTTCTGGTCGATCGCCGAGGCCCTCATGGAGCGGGGCGTCGCCGAGTCGGGCACGC
>JAUVQP010000034.1 GCA_030598075.1 Miltoncostaeaceae bacterium
CGAAAGCTTGGGCCAACTCCACCGCCTCGTCCATGCTCGCACAGTCGACGAGGGTGATGGCGCCGGCGGCCTGCACGCCCCCGTCGAGATCCCGCGCCACGGCATCGAGGAGCGATGGTGCATCCGTGGCGAGAATCGCGGGCGAGTCGTCTCCGTGCTCGGCCTGCGCGCGGAGGTCCGCGGCGACGGCGGACGGATCGGCGCTGGCGTCCGCGATGATCAGCACCTCGCTCGGACCCGCCAGGCCGTCAATGCCGACCGTGCCGAAGACCAGGCGCTTCGCCTCCTGCACCCAGGCGTTTCCGGGACCGGCGATGACGTCGACGGGCGCGATCGTCGGAGTCCCGTACGCGAGCGCGGCGATGGCTCCGGCCCCGCCGGCCGCGTAGACCTCCCCGATACCGAGCAGCGATGCCGCTCCGAGCACCGGCGTCGCGATCGACCCGTCCTCGCCCGGCGGGCTGAGCACGGCAATCCTCCCGACCCCCGCCACCTGAGCCGGAACCGCCGCCATGATGAGGCTCGACGGGTACGCGGCACGCCCACCGGGCACGTACAAGCCGGCGGCGCCGACGGCCACCGCTCGGCTCACGATGCGCTGCCCGTACGGTAGGACCGCCTCGGTGTCGGTGGGCACAATCCGCTCCGCGAAAGCTCGGACCTGCTCCGCGGCGGCGAGGATCGCCGCGCGCAGCGGGAGCGGAAGCGCCCGCCCAGCGGCCCGCAGGTCGTCGTGAGGCACGACGAGACGCTCCACGGTGAATGAGGGGCTGCCGAAGCGGCGGGCCTGCTCGGCCAGCGCGGCGTCGCCCGACTGTCGGACGGCGGCGATGAGCTCCGCCGTGGACGCGGTCAGATCGCTCGCCGGGGGCGGCGGGCGAAGCCGTTGAGCGAGCTCCGCCGCGCCCCCGGCCCGAAGGCGCTCCCGGTGGATCATGGTCGGAGGACCCCGGGCATGGCCGCGACGAACTCGTCGATTCGCTCGTGCAGCAGCGTGTAACTGGCACGGTTCGCGATCAGGCGCGCGGTCGAGGTGAAGATCTCCTCCCGCTCAACCAAGCCGTTCTCGCGGAGCGTGCGCCCGGTGGCAGCGAGGTCCACGATCCCGTCCGACAGACCCACCAGCGGCGCGAGCTCGACCGAGCCGTTGACCCTCACGATCTCGGCCTGACGGCCGGTCGCCGCGAAGTGCTCGCGTGCGACCCGCGCGTACTTGGATGCGACGCGCACGCCCCCCATGCGCGCAATCGCGTCGGGCGTCGGATCGTCGCCCGCGAGCGTCGCGTAGACCATGCGACAGGCCCCGAAGCCGAGATCCGCCACCTCGATGACGTCGGGCGCTCCCTCGATGAGGACATCCTTCCCGACGATGCCGACGTCCGCCGCGCCCGCCTCGACGTACGTCGGGACGTCGCTCGGACGCGTGGTGATGTACGTGGTGCCGTCTCCGGCCTCGACGACGAGGCGCCGGCCGAGGTCGGCCAGGGGCCGCACGTCCGTGGCGCGCGAGAGCGCCTCGACGGCGTCGGCGAACAAAGCGCCCAGCGGCACGCAGACCCTCACCGTCCGCCGTCCTCGATCTCATCGAGCGCCGCGCAACGAAAGGTCTCGCGGGCCTCCATGTCCTCGACAAGGAACTCATCTCCGTCGCGCCTCGCGACGAAGCGCCACCCCTCCGCTTCGGCGAGCCTCCTCGCCTCGTCCGCGGCGTCCGGGACCGACACGACGGGCACGCCCGCCCGCCGAGCGGCGCGCGCGGCGTCGAGAGCGGCGTCGAGACCGTCGACGAGCACCACTCCTGGCCGCCGGGGCTGAGGGCCCGCACCCGCCGCCACGACGGCCCGGTGCAGCTCGGGCAGGGCGATGGCCACCCCCACCGCGGGGCGATCACGGCCGTAGCGGGCGGCGATGCTGTCGTAGCGCCCGCCCACGGCCACGGGGCTGCCCACACCTTCGGCGTAGGCCTCGATCACGATGCCCGAGTAGTAGCGGCGCTCTCGCACGATGCCGAGGTCGACGACCACGGCGGGCGCGACGCCGTGGCGGCCGAGCAGGTTGAGGGTCGCCGCCAGCTCGTCCGCCGCGGGCGTCGCGGCGGGGACGGCCCGGGAGACCCGATCGAGGACGCTCGCGTCGCCGCGAAGCGACGGCACATCGACGAGCAGTCGGCCGGCGTCGCCCGACACGTCCGCCTCGTGAGCGGCTGCGCGCCACGCGACGTGGTTTCGCGCACGGAGCGCCGCCATGAGCCGCCCGTGAAGCGGCTCTCCGATCGCGAGCGCTCCCAGCACCGCCTCGATGAGCACCACGCTCCCCACCGCGATGCGGTGCTCGCTCAGCCCCGACGAGCCGAGTGCCGAGGCGAGAACGGCGATGACCTCGGCGTCGGCGGCCGGGCCGGACGCGCCGACCAGCTCCACGCCCGCCTGGTGGAGCTCGATGGCCTCCGCCCGACCGGGAGTCGGCGGCCGAAAGGCGGTGGCCACGTAGAAGACGCGCACCGGGTCGGGTCGCTCGCCGAGGCGGGTGGCCACGAGGCGCGCGACCGGAATCGTGGGATCGGGCCGGAGCGTGAGAAGGCGTCCGGCGTCATCGAAAAGGCGGTACGCCGCCGCCCGCTCGCCCTCCGCGCGGTCGATGACGGCGTCCAACTCGATCGCCGGCGTGCGAATCTCGCGGTAGCCGTAGAGGTCGAATGCCCGACGGAGCCCCTCCTCGATCTCGTGGAGCTCGCGCGCTTCGGTGGGAAGCACGTCGCGCGAGCCGGTCGGCAGCCCCGCCGCGTTCATGAACGCCCCCGCGCTGGACATCAGTCCGTCGCCCGCTCTATGTCCGCGCCGACGGCGCGCAGGCGCCCGTCGATGTTCTCGTAGCCGCGGTCGATTTGCCCGACGTTCCCGATGATGCTGGTGCCCTCCGCCACGAGCCCGGCGATCAGCATGGCCATGCCGGCCCGGATGTCGGGGCTCTCGAGTCGCTCTCCGTAGAGCTGCGAGGGCCCTGCCACGACGGCTCGGTGCGGATCGCAGAGGACGATCTTCGCGCCCATCGACACCAGCTTGTCGACGAAGAACAGCCTGTTCTCGAACATCTTCTCGAAGATCATGACCGTGCCGTGCGTCTGCGTGGCCACCGCCGTCGCGATACTCGTCAAGTCGGCAGGGAAGGCCGGCCACACGCCATCGTCGATCTTGGGGATCGCGTCGCCTTCGTCGGCTACGACGGTGAGGTCCTGGTCCGGCGGGACGCGCAACACGTCTCCGTCGATCTCGACGCGGATGCCGAGGCGGCCGAACGTCATGTTGATCATGCGAAGGTCCTCGGCCCGCACGTCGGGGATCGTCAGGTCCGACCCCGTGATGGCCCCCAGCGCGATGAAGGACGCAACCTCGATGTGGTCCGGGCCGATGCGGAACCGCCCGCCGCCCAACCGGTCGACGCCGCGGACGACGAGCCGGTTGGTCCCGATGCCGTCGATGTCGGCCCCCAACTCGTTGAGGAACCGGGAGAGGTCCTGCACGTGCGGCTCGGATGCCGCGTTCAGGATGATCGTCTCGCCCGGGGCGAGCACCGCCGCCGCCAGGGTGTTCTCGGTGGCCGTTACGGACGCCTCGTCGAGGAAGATCTCGGCGCCCCGCAGCCCGTCGTGGCTCAGGCGGTAGCTCCGGTCCACGACGCACTCCGCACCGAGAGCCCGGAAGGCCAAGAGGTGGGTGTCGATCCGCCGGCGACCGATGAAGTCTCCGCCCGCGAGCGGCATGTCGACGGACCCGCACCGGGCCAGCAGCGGACCGGCGAGGAGCAGGGACGCCCTGAGGCGCCGGCAGAGGTCGGGGTTCGGGCTTTGACTACGGACCTCAGACGCCCGGATGACCAACGTGTTCGGCCCCTCCTCCCGCACGCTGACGCCGAGATCGTCCAGCAAAGCGAGCATCACGTGGACGTCCACGATGTCGGGGACGTTCTCCAGCGTCACCTCCTCATCGCTGAGCAGGCAGGCCGCCAAGATCGGCAGCGCCGCGTTCTTGTTGCCGCTGGGCACGATCGTGCCGCCCAGGGAGCGCCCCCCCTGGATCACAAGCCGCTCGCTCACTGGGACGACGCTATCAGCCGATCGCCCCCCTGACGCCGTCCGCGAGCCGCTCGATGTCCGGGGAGTCCGTGTAAAACCCCGTCGAGACCCGCAGCGCGGACGGATGCGGGAGCCACCGCAGGTTGATGCCCGCACGCGCAAGCTCGCGGCTGACCGTCTCCGGTTCGTGCCCGTCCACCCGAAACGTCACCAGCCCCGCCTGACGACCCGGCGGCGTGACGATCGAGACACCCCGGATCGTGGCCAGCGCATCGCGCGCCTCCCGCTGTGCCTCGGCGATGCGCTCGTAGATCCATCCCCAGCCCATGCCAGAGAGCCACGCGATGCCCGCACGCCAGCCGGGGACCAGCGCTCTGGCGGGCGTGGACGTCTCGTGGCGGCGCGCCTCGCGGTGCGGCGCGAACCCCCCGTCCGCACGGTGGCCGCTGCCGCTCTCGTAGCCCGCGAACGTGAGCTCGACGCGCCGGGCCGCCTCCTCGCCGACCCAGAGCGCACCCAGTCCCTCGGGGCCGCACAGCCACTTGTGCGCGGGAAGCGCATATGCATCCACGCCCAGCTCGCGGGGGTCGACCGGGATCGCGCCCACCGACTGCGCCCCGTCGACGAGGGTCAGAGCCCCGGCCTCACGAGCAGCCGCGGCGGCGCCGGCGACGTCGAGCACGACGCCGGTGGCCCAGCTGACGTGCGAAAGCGCGACCAGGCGCGTGCGCCTGCCGAGACGGCGACGCACGGCACCCGCCAAATCGGCGCCGACCTCCACATCCGGGATCGCGCGGACCCGGACGCCGAAGCGGCGGCCCAACACATGCAGCGGTGCCGACAAGCCCGGATGCTCGGTCTGGGTGGTCACGACCTCGTCGCCCGGGCTCCACGGCAGACCCCAGATCACGGCGTTCTGTGCGGCGGTGGTGTTGTTCGCGATCGCGATCTCGGCGCCCGACGCGCCGAGGAGCCGGCCCACGTCGGACCGCAGCATCGCCACCTCGGCCTCGGCGTCCTCCGCGGCGGCGATCCCCATGCGCCCCCGGCGAAGATCCCGTTCCATCGTGGCTTCCACCGCCTCCGCGACCGCGCGTGGAAGGGGCCCGGCACCACCCGCGTTGAGGTACACCTCCGACGCCAGTGCGGGCAACTCGGCGCGGACCTCGGCGAGGGACGGGGACATCCTGGCAACCCTAGTGCCCGTCGAGGAACGTTGGCGTGGCCCGCCCCAGGAGAACCGCGTCGCTCCGGCCCGCGGCGTCATCGGCACGGTGGACCCACGGCGATGACCGTGGACACCTCGTCCGCGGAGGTGTGCAGCGTGCCGGAGCGACGCGAGCGTCTCCCGACCGGCACCGGCCCGGATGGTGCGGGACGCGGGGCGAGTCCGGACGGCCGGCGCAGCGCCAACGCCTCGACCTCGAAGAGCCCCGGGGCCGAGCTTCGAGTGCCCGCCGCCGTTTGCCACCGGCACGGCGGCGGGCTATAACGGCCCCATCCACGTCCAACGGCGCCGCTCCCCGGAGGCGATCGTGAAGCTTGTGCGCATGACCCCCGGTCACGGAGAGACCCTCATCTCGGAGGGTAACCCGAGGGTCGGCTCCGAGCGCGACCGTCTCGTCGAGGCGTTTCGGCGCCAGCTGGACGACGGCTGCTGGGCCGGCGTCCCATTCGCAAGTCCCCTGACCGGACGGCGCGAGGCCCTCCTCGTGACCCGCTTCGAGGACGTTCCCACCGACGCCGAGCGGGTGCTCTTCTGGCCGCGGGCGACCGGCGGGGCAGCCTCGCGACGCTGAGCCGGTGTCCGGTCTTACGATCGTGCTGCTGGTCGTCGGCGCCGCCGCGCTGATCACCGCGTTCGTCCGGTACCAAGCCCCCTCCTCGAGGGCTCCCGCGCCACGGCCGCGCCGACCGGCGCGCGACGCGGTCTTGGAGCTCCCGGCGCTGCGCATGGCCGAGCGGCGGGCGATGGATCTCCTCCGCTCGGTGGTGAATCCGGAGGAATGGGCGATGTTCTCGGACCTCGGCTTCATCTGCGTGGAGGGTGGCGGCACCGAATCGCGCGGCGGGCCGCGGCACCGCTACCTCATCTACCCCCACTCGCCCGTCGTGGCGCTGCTCCCCGGATCGCTGACGCCCGTTCGGGAGTACTGCATCCTCTTCCCTGAGCTCGACGACCAGGTCGCAGCCCTCCCGGCCGGCGACGACATGGTTGCGAAGTGGATGACGCTTCGCGGCGACGAGGACCGCGTGCTGACGTTCGCCAACGTCAGCAGCGCCGGCTGCGAGATCCCCCTTCATCGTGTCGAGCGCGACCTCGACCGGCTTCGGCGCTGGGAGTCGGGGCGGGGCGGGCGTCCTGACTCGGCGGGCTACAGCCAGGCCGCTACTTGAGCAGTACCTCGGCGCCGATCGCCGCGACGCCGGCAGAAAGAAGCACCACGGCGGCGAACGCGCGCCAGCCGTTCGCCCCGTCGAGCTCGCGGCCCGCCGGCGCGACCAGCCCGGCGGTCGCGGCCAGGACGATCCCCACGCCGGCCAGCAACTCGCCCGCGGCGGCCCACGCGATGCCGGCCACCCACATGACGGTGTACAGCAGCTGAGCGAATCGCACGGGTATGCGCTTCATCGTCCAGTTCGTCTCTCGCTCCGGGCGCCGGCCGCCATCGAGCGCCGCGGCCCTTCGCTCCTGGCGGTGGACGCGCCGCGCCTCGCCTCGGCTCGGCCCGCGACCGTCGGTGTATCTCCCCACGACGGAGCCATCGGCAGTCCGCGGGGCCGCTTGACGCCCTAGAAGGGCGGAGCGTCCTGGGGCGGTTCGTCGCGAGCCGGGGGAAGCTCGTCGGCCGTCAGCTCCTCGATGCGCTTCTCGGCGACGTCCAGACGCTCCCTGCACGCCGCGAGGTACCGCTGCCCTTCCTCGAAGAGAGCGACGGCCTCCTCGAGGCCCACTTCGCCGGACTCCATCCGGGCGACCACGCGGTCGAGCTCGGCGAGCGCTCGCTCGAACGACAGCTCGGGCGCCGGGTCCCGGGTCTCCGACCCCTGGGCGCCGCTCACCCGCGGTCCTCGGCGGTCGCGCTCAGCTCACCGTCGGCCAGCTGCAGCCGAAGCGACTGCCCCCCAACGATCCCCTCCATCCGGCTCAACACGCGTCCGTCCGCCCCGTCACGGACGATCGCATAGCCCCGGCGCACCGTGAGCTCTGGCGAGAGCACCGAGAGCACCGCCGCCGCGCGGTCCGTCCTCGCCGCGGCCTCACCGCGGCGAGCGGCCCACGCACGACTCAACGACTGACGTCGCTCGTCGACGACGGGCGGGGCGGCGGCGACCTCTCGCCGGGCCGCGCCGACGAGTCTCGAGGACAGCGCCGCGAGCCGATCCTCCGCGCGCGCTCCGCGACCCCGCAGCGCGGCGCCGATGGCCCGCGATGCCGTGGCCACGCGCTCGCGACCCCGGTCGTGGGCCAGGACAAGCCGACGAGCGAGGGTGGCCGCGGCGAGACCCAAGCGCTCGTTCACGAGGGCGATGTCGGGGACGACGATCTCCCCCGCGGCGGTCGGAGTCGCGGCGCGCAGATCGGCGACCTCATCGCAGACCGTGGTGTCGCTCTCGTGGCCCACGGCGGACACCACGGGCGTGGCGCACGCCGCGACCGCCCGACACACGACCTCCGAGTTGAACGCCATGAGATCCTCGATCGACCCTCCTCCCCGGGCCACGACGATGACATCGATATCGGCCCGGCCGTCGAGATACGCCACCGCTCTGGCGATGGCCGTCGGGGCGGCATCCCCCTGAACGGGGCTGTCGACGAGCAGGAGGTCGGCCTCGGGGTACCTGCCGAACACCGCTCGCTCGATGTCGTGGCGCGCTGCTCCCGAGCCGCTCGTCACGACGCCGATACGGCGGGGGAGCAGGGGGAGCGCCCGCTTTCGCTCGGGTGCGAGGAGGCCCTCGGCGCGGAGCCGAGCGAGAAGCTCCTCGACCTGCGCGCGGAGCAAGCCTTCGCCAACGAGGTCCATGCGCTCCACACGCATCGACACGCTGGCGTTCCGCGCGTAGAAGCCGACCCTTCCGTAGGCGTGAACCCGAGCGCCATCGGCCGGACGGTGAGCGAGCCGGTCGAAGACGATCTCGTTCATCGAGGCCTCGAGCGAGTGGTCGTCGACGAGCCGGAAGCGGACCGATGCGCGGCGGCGTCGGAGGTCCTGGACCTCCGCCTCGACCCAGATCGAGGGCACGTCCTCGAATCGGCGCGCGACCGCCCGCGTGATCTCCGACAGCGACCAGACCTCCCGCGACCCGACCCGCTTCACGGAACCAACGCGTCGATGATGCCCGCCGCTCGTCGCCCGCTCGCGACGGCACCCTCGATCGAGGGGTTCGTCACCATGTCCCCCGCCAGCACGAGATTGTGCACCGCGGTGCGCGGCCCCGGAAGCGAGGCCCGCACGCCCGGCAGCGCGCGATACTGAGCAAAGGGACACTCGAAGACGTCGATGAGCTCGGCGTGATCCGCCCAGCTGAATCGCGGAGCCCACTCGGCGACCTGGCGCTCGACCTCCGCGGCGAGGCCGTCGGCCGAGCGGCCATCGGTCGTGACACAGCTCGCGAGCACGATGTGGACACCCCCGGGAGCGCCGGGACGAACGATGTTCGTCGTCTGGCACAGCAGGTCCACCGTGGGCCCCGAGCCGGGACGGCGACCGGCGTTGAGGAGAACGGCGCTCCCGGAATACAGAGGGCGCGAGAGCGCGAACGCGGCCGTGACGACGGAGGCCGCGTCCGTCGGGATGCGCTGGGCGCTGGCGCTGTCGATCGGCTCCACGAGCCCGCGGGCCGCGAGGGGATCGACGGCGAGAACGAACCAATCCGCCTCGACCAACTCCCCGTCGGCGAGCCGCGCGCCGACCACCCTCTCGCCGCGTGCGTCGACGTCGAGGGCCGCCACCGGACAGTCCGCGCGAACCGTGCCCCCGCCCTGCCGAAGCGCGGCAGCGGCCCAGTCGGCGAGCATCCCGAGCCCATCGCTGGGGATGAAGACGGGGCCACGACCGAGCATCGCGAGCAGGAAGCGAAAGTAGCCGGCGTCGGCGCCCAACGAGTGGTCCAGCGACACGGCCCCGAAGAGCGGTCGAAAAAACGAGTCGATGGCGTGCTCGGAGAACCCGCGAGCGCGGAGAGACTCCTCCGCGCTCGGCCCGTCGACATCCCGCAGCGCCGATGCCCCGCGCGCCGCCGCCTCGGCGCCGAGCCGCACCAAGCGTGCGCGGTCGGCCACCGCAAGACCCGAGAACCGGGCGAGCCCTCCCCGAGAGCCGGCGAGGCGGTGCACACCGCTCGGGCCGATGAACACCGCCCCACCTGTCAGCGGTCGAAGATCGCGTCGGGGAATCCCGGCCCGGTCGATGAACCGATGTGTCTCGGGGTACGCGCGAGACAGGACCTGAAAGCCGCGATCCACGGGCCGGCCGCGATGCCAGACGGTCCGGGCCCGCCCGCCGGGCGCGGCGCCCGCATCCAGCACGTGCACGTCGTGCCCGAGCTCGGCCAGCCTCAACCCGCACGCCAACCCGGAAAGACCCGCGCCCACCACGACGCAGCGCGCCCCACGGCGATACGGCTCCTCCATCGCGGCCGATCCTACCAGCGCCGCGAGGGCGCCCGGGAGCCGGGGATCAGACTCGGCCGTACACCGGGATCGACGCCCCGGTGACGCCGCTTGCCTCGGGCGAGAGCAGAAAAAGGACCACGTGCCCGATCTCCTCAGGCTGAACCCAACGATCGTGGTCCGCGTCCGGCATCGCGCCACGGTTGGCCGGCGTGTTGATGACACTCGGAAGCAGAGCATTGACCGTCACGCCCGCGTCGCGTTCCTCCTGGGCCGCCGCCGCCACCAGCGCCGACACCCCGGCCTTGGACGCCGAGTACGCGGCCGCGCCGGCGAACGGATGGACCCCCGCCCGGCCCCCGATCACGACGACCCGGCCGAACCCCGCCCTGCGCATCGGCGGGAGGACCGCCCGCATCATGACCGCGACCAGTCGCAGGTTGAGCTCGACCTGCAGATCCCATCCGGCCATCTCCATGCCTCCGATGGGGGCGTTGTCAAGGTATCCCCCCACCAGGTGGACAAGCCCCCGAAGGCGGCCGGAGCGCCCGACCCTCTCGGCGAACTCCACGGTCGCCTCCGGATCTCCGACGTCGAGCGCCTCCAAGACGATCGCATCCCCGAAGACTTCGCTCGCTCGGTCCCGCTCCGTCTCCGAAACCCAGGTGACGATCGGCCTCGCTCCCGACTCGACGAGGACGCGCACGACCCCGGAGCCGAGCCCGCCCGTACCGCCGGTCACCACAATCTGCCCCGCCACGTCCCCTCCGGCGCTCACCCTGCCCATCGCTGCCGAGACAGCGACCCATCCGACCGCGTGCAAGCATCGCGCCTCCGGCGCGTCACGTCCAACCCGGCGCGTGAACGCGGCCCGAACGACCAACGGCCGCAGATTGCTCTGCGGCCGCGTCCTCACATCAATCCCGGCAGCGACCTACTCTCCCGCGGGCCTTCGCCCGGAGTACCATCGGCGCTGGAGGGCTTAACGACTCTGTTCGGAATGGGAAG
>JAUVQP010000090.1 GCA_030598075.1 Miltoncostaeaceae bacterium
CTAGTGCCGTGTCAGGGAACCATGGCGTGTTCTGGCCGCGAAAACCCCGCGGGGCAAGGACGCAGCGTCATCGCCATGGTTGAGCCCATGGCGATGACCGAGGACACCGCATCCGCGATGGTTTGCAGCGAGGAAGAACGGGGCAATGGTTTCCTGACACGGCACTAGGAGGGATCGTGGTGCGAGGCCCCGTCGGCGGAGACCGTGTCGCAATGGAGCTGCAACTCGCTCCAGCCCTCTGGCCCGATGGCGGCCATCGCGTGCGCCTCGATGCGATCGACGAAGCGCGGGTGGCAACCGAGCCTCTCGGCGGTCTGCTGGCGGCTGCGCCGGCCGGCTCCGTCGGCACCCACGCGGAGCGCGACGAGCCGGAGGGCGAGCGGTGAGAGATTGTTGAGTGACTGAACCATACGAACAAGTGTACGGTGTCGGCCGGACGACGTGCTGTATCCATGCGGAGACGGTGCGTTGCGCATGCATAACCGGGGCTGGTCCGTCGCCGGCGTTGGGGGTACGGTCCGGCGGGTGAGCGCGTCGCGGGTGCAGCGGGCCAGCGTCGAGGGCTGGACGGGCTACGAGGTCTCGTCGGGCAACGGGGATCTCCGCGTCACGGTGATTCCCGAGTTGGCCATGCTCGGGGTCTCGCTCCGGCACCGCGGCGAGGAGATGCTCGGCCGGCGCGGCGGCGTCGGCGCATACGCCGATCGGGGGTCCACCATGGGGATACCGCTCCTCTACCCATGGGCGAATCGCCTCTCCGATCTGGCCGCGGCCGGGCTCATGGTGGATCGTGAGTCCTCGCTGGTGCGGATCGACGTGGGGACCGGTCTGCCCATTCACGGGCTGTCGCTTCGCCGCGCTCCGTGGAGCGTTCGCGTCGAGAGCACGGGGCGTGCCGCGACCGTGGCCGGCACCCTGTCGTTCGACTCCAGCAGCGCCTTGGGGCGGGCCTTTCCGTATCCCCACACGCTCGAGGTCGGCTATCGGATGGGAGATGCCGCGCTCGACATCACGACGACCGTGGTTCCCACCGGCGCGGCGGCGCTGCCCATCTCGTTCGGCTTCCATCCCTACTTCGCGCCCCCCGGGGCTCCGCGGAGCCGATGGGAGCTTCGGGCGTCGGTCACCTCGCGCCTCGAGCTCGACGATCGCGTCCTTCCGACGGGGCGCGTCACCGAGGCCACCGGCGTCGACGGACCGCTGGGGGACCGGGTGCTCGACGACGCCTTCACCGTTCGTGCGCCGGCGGAGTTCGTGCTGTCCGCGGGGGATCGCGAGATTCTCGTCCGCTTCGGCCCGGGCTATCCGATCACCCAGCTCTACGCCCCGATGGGGGAGGACCTGATCGCGATCGAGCCGATGACCGCCCCCGCGGACGCCCTCGTCACACGGGGCTCCGGGCTGCGCGAGGTTCGACCGGGCGAGCGCTTCTCGGCGGGCTTCTCGATCGCCGTCCGGTGACACCTCCGCCCCGGCTCCGAAGTTCGCCTCCCGCTTGTCGATACTCTCGCTGGGGCAATCGCGGTCGATGGGGGGACGAGGTGGGGGCAACGGCGACGGAGACGGCAACTCGCGGTCCGTCGAGCCCGTGGTCCGTCGACCGGCGCGTCGGGGAGTGGGCTCAGCAGAACGCGGGCCGGCTTCCGACCGCGGCCGTGGTCGCGGAGAAGGCGGTCATCATGGGAATACGGCGGACGGGACGGGCGTCGTGGCGTCAGCCCTAAGCCGGGGCCGATGGGCCCTCGCCGCGGTCTCGGCGCTCGCCGCCGTGACCGTCCTCGTCGTCCTGTCCGCCCGGGCCGAGGCCCGGGCCGTCCCCGCGCCGAAGCCCCCGACTCTCACGGAGTCCTGGAATGGCCGCGTCCTCGAGCGGACCGTCGCCCGCCGGGCGCCGAGGCGGTCGGCTCCTCGCGTCGCGGTCCTCGCTCCGACGGCCCCGTTCGCGGGCGGGGGGACCACCCTGCTGATCACGCGGCTTGCCACCGTCGACGGGGAGCGGTGGGCGGAGGTGCTCCTGCCGGTCCGTCCCAACGGACGACGCGGCTGGGTGCCCCTCGATCTTCTCCGCGTCAGCCGCAACCCGTACCGGATCACGATCGATCTCAGCGCGCGGCGGCTCACGCTGTATCGCGGCGGGCGTCGCGTCCATCGCGCCATGGTCGCGGTCGGCAAGCCGGGGACCCCCACGCCGGTCGGCAACAGGTTCGCCGTCGCGGAGGCGATTCGCACCAACACACCGGGCGCTTTCCTCGGCCCGATCGTCTTCGCGCTGACCGGGTACTCGCGGACGCTCAACGAGTTCGCCGGCGGAAACGGACGCGTCGCCGTCCACGGAACCAGCGTGCCGAGCCTCATCGGGAGCGCTGCGAGCCACGGCTGCGTTCGAATGCACAACCGCGACGTCCTCCGTCTCGCGCGCGTCGTGCGCGCCGGGACGCCGGTGTCGATTCGGAGATAGCCTTGGTCGGCGCGTCCCCGGGGCGGTCCCGGGCGCTGGAGCGGGGGTGATCGTTGCCGCAGCGGGGCGAGCCCGTATGGGAGGACGGCATCGGGCGGCGGGACGGCGGCGCGCGGCTGGTCTGGGAGGAGGCCTCCGCCCACACGCCGGACCCACAGTGGCTGCGCTACGGCGACGGCGATTGCGAGGTCATCGTTCAGGCGGTCGTCGCGGGCCCGGTGTTCCGGAATCGTCCGCACGTCGACGTCTACTGGCATGAGGGTCTGCGGCCGTCGTACATGCGCTTGACGCCCGACGAGGCCCGGCGCATCGGCTCCATGCTCGTGCGGGCCGCGGAGGCCGCCGGGGAGGCGGGGGAGGCCGGATCGTGAGCGCCCGCTCGGAGCGTCGCTTCGAGACCGTCGAGCTTCCCGAGAGGCACGCGGCGGCGATTCGTGAGCGGGTCCCGGTGGGGGAGTCGCAGGACTTTCTGGCCGATGCCCTCCCGGAGTTGTGGGCCGAAGTGCGGGATCAGAAGCGGCGGCCGCTCACACCGCCCTACGTGCGCTACCACGGCGTCGAGGAGGGGGAGCTGGACCTGGAGGCCGGGATCATGCTCTCCGATCCCCCCGACGAGCGCGGCCGGATAGAGAGGGCGCTGCTTCCCGCCGGCGAGGTCGCGCTCGTGTGGCACGAGGGGGGCTACGAGTCCCTCGGCGAGACCCGGAAGGCGCTCAGCCAGTGGGTCGAGGACCAGGGTCTCGTTCCGGCCGGTCCCCACTGGGAGATCTACTGGACGAACGCCGGCTCCACCGACGACGCGTCGCGGTGGCGCACGCAGCTCGTCTGGCCGGTCAGGCGTCCTGAGGTGGGGGACCCGGACGGAGGCTAGAAGGGGCGGTCCGCCGGGCGGTTTCCGACTCTTCCGGACGCGCGCCGCCCGCGCGGCGATGCATGGCGAACGCCTTCCGCCAGGGCACTAGCGTCCCGCTCGGGAGGCGGCAAGGCGCGTGACCCGCATCGCGAGCGCGGGCGAGTCGGTCTCGGTCGCCAGGGCGTCCGGGTCGGGCACGGAGGACGGCCAGCGGATGGCCGCGACGCCGCCCCGCAGCACCGGCACGTCCGTTCGAAGGGTGGCCAGGGTTCGAAAGAGCCCGGCCAGACCCCGGTTCGCCTCCAACTCGGCGGACAGGCGGGCCGCTCCTCGAACGCGCACCGTCCACGCGTCGGGAGACGCCGGGATGCTCTCGATGTGGCGGTATGCCGACAGCACCGCCGCCGCGGACTTCGCGCCCCAGCCCGCCAGCCCCGGGAAGCCGTCGGCGGTGTCGCCGACCAGCGCGAGATAGTCCGGAATCGAGGCCGGGACCACGCCGAATCGGTCGAAGACGCCCGCCTCGTCGCGCACGGTCTCGGCCCGGCGGTCCAACTGCACGATCCGCACTCCCTCGACGCACTGGGCGAGGTCCTTGTCCGGGCTGCAGATCAGCACCTGCGAGACGGCCGGGTCGCGAGAGGCAGTCAGAGCGCCGGAGGCGAGCGCGTCGTCGGCCTCGACCTCGGTCATCGCCCAGACCGCCACTCCGGCAGCCGTGAGGGCCCGCTCGAGCGGCTCGAACTGCTCGCGAAGGGACGGTTCGATCCTGGTCCCGGTCTTGTACTCCGGCCAGAGATCGTTGCGGAACGACTCGATGACGTGGTCGGTCGCGACGGCGACGTGTGTCGCTCCGCCCTCGACGAGGCCGACGATGGAGCCGACGGCGCTCCGCACCGCGCCCAGCTCACGGTCTCCCGAGCGGTGCGGCGGAGCGCCGTAGAAGTGGCGAAAGAGCTCGTACGTACCGTCGATGAGGTGAACCAGCACGGTTTGTGCCCCTCCTGCGAGAGCGTGGATGCGAAGGATCGGTCACGGTAGCCTGCCCGGGGCGACACGCGCTCGCGCAGGCCCAGGCCTCGCCTCGATCCCGGGAGGCCGGGTGGCGATCACCGGAGCCCGGTGGGGAAGCGGTAGGGCGGTCGTGACGCTCGAGCTGAACGCTCCGGATGGCGCGGGTCGCCGCGCCGTCGATCGGGGGCGCGCGCTCCTCCCGTGAGCGACGCCCGCGGGCCCCCTCGAGTCTTGCCGGGCGGTTGCCCCGAAGGCGTAGGCTTGGACGGATGCCGAGATCGGGAGTCGTCCGCGCCGCAGGCGCCCAGATCGACGTCGTGCCCATGGATCTCGCGGCCAACGTCGCGGTTCACGAGGAGATGATCGATCGGGCTCGCGCGGACGGCGCGCAGCTTCTCGTGTTCCCCGAGCTGTCTCTCACGGGCTACGCCGTCGGCGATCGAAGCTACGACATCGCGATGCCGTGGGATGATCCCCTCCTCGTGGGCCTCGCCCGCTACGCCCGGGACATGACCGTCGTCGTGGGGTTCGTCGAGGAGGGCTACGCGGCGCAGTTCTTCAACGCGGCGGCGGTGCTCCGCGGCGGGAAGGTCGTCTTCGTCCACCGCAAGCTGAACCTCGCGACGTACGGGGGGCTCGAGGAGGGCAAGTTCTTCGCGACCGGGCGCTACGTCGAGCCGTTCACGCTCTCGGCGGACTTCACGGCCGTCGCCCTGATCTGCGCCGACATGTGGAACCCGGCGCTCGTGCATCTCGCGGCGCTTCACGGAGCGACGCTGCTGGTCGCGCCGACCAACTCCGCCGGCGGCACCGTGAGCGGCTCGTTCAACAACCCGGAGGCCTGGGATCTCGTGCTGAGCTTCTACAGCACCATCTACGGACTCCCCATCGTCATGGTCAACCGAACGGGGACCGAGGACGGTCTCGATTTCTGGGGCGGGTCGCGCATCGTCGGGACGAGGGGCGAGGTGCTGGCGGCGGCGGACGCCGTCGAGACGACCCTGCTCGTCGCCGACGTGAAGTACTCGGACGTCCGCCGGGCGCGCTTCGAGCTGCCGACCGTCCGCGACTCCAACCTCGCGCTCGTCGAGCGCGAGGTTGGGCGCCTCACGCGCCTCCTCGGCGTTCCCGACATCGTCGATCGCTAGCGAGGCTCCGCTCTGCTGAGCCTCGACCCGGACGAGCTGCTGACGACCACGCGCAGCGTGCGCCGGCGGCTGGATCTGACCCGCCCCGTGCCGCGGGATCTGATCGAGGAGTGTCTCGACATCGCGCTTCAGGCGCCGAGCGGCGGCAATCGCCAGGACTGGCGCTTCGTCGTGGTGACCGAGCGAGAGCCCAAGGAGCGCCTCGCGGCGATCTATCGAAAGGCTTGGGATCGGTACGTCGCGGAGGGGATCCTCGCGCGTCCTCAACGGTCGGACGATGCGACCGAGCGCGCGCGGGCGCGCAGGATCGGGCGCTCCGCGAAGCATCTCGTGGATCACCTGGCGGAGGTGCCCGCGCTCGTCATCGCCTGCCACATCGGGCGCTTCGATGGGCGCCCGTCGGTGGTTCAGGCATCCCTCTACGGGTCCGTGCTCCCAGCGGTGTGGAGCTTCATGCTCGCCGCTCGGGCCCGCGGGCTGGGATCGGCCTGGACGACGATCCACCTGTTCTTCGAGGACGAGGCCGCCGAGGTGCTGGGGATCCCGTACGACGAGGTCACGCAGGTCGCCATGATCCCGCTCGCCTTCAGCGTGGGCACGGACTTCCGACCGGGGGGGCGAGTCCCACGGGACGACGTCGTCAGCTGGGAGAGTTGGTAGGCGCGTGGGTCGCCGACCGGACGAGGGCCCGACCCGGGCGGTCGCTCGCTGCTCCTGAAGCCGGCCGGCGATAGCGGCGGCACGAGCCCCGCCGCGATGGTCCGCGGCCGGCGCTGGGGCCGGGCCGTCGAGGCGGGGCTCGTCAGGCCCCTTGCTACTGTCGGCCGACATGCCCGAGGCTGAGTCTCGCGAGGATCCCGCTCGGCCCGGTGGCGATCACCCTTCCGAGCCGCCTCCCGCCCGCATCCCTCCCCCGCCCCGCGACGAGGCGCCCAAGTATGGGTTCAGCCGCGCATGGCAGGCCCTGACACCGGCGGGGCAGTGGACCGTCGCGCTCGCCTGGGCGGCGGTCTTCGGCGGTGCCGTGGTGGGCTTCGGGATGGCCCTCTCGGACGACGACGGCGCCGACGCGATGGGCACCACGGTGATCGAGGAGCCCCCGGTCGTCGTGGAGCCCCCGGTCGTCGTGGAGGTGCCCCCGGTCGTCGTGGAGGTGCCCCCGGCGATCACCGTTCCCCCGGCCGATGAGCCGCCGCTGACGGACACGGCCCCGCCAGCGACGGTGGAGCCGCCCAGCACCGACGGGGGACTGCCCGACACCGGTGCAGGGCCGAC
>JAUVQP010000022.1 GCA_030598075.1 Miltoncostaeaceae bacterium
GCGCACGAGGTAGCCGCTGCCGTCAGGATGGCGCAGCTCGATTTCGCTCGCGCGATCAATGCGATCGATGAGCTCGTACACAGTCGCCTCGAAGAGAGCGTTGGACCAGAACTTAGATTACGCCTCTTCGCGTGCGAACGTCGACCCCCTGGAGGTCAAACGCCCCGGATGGAGATATTGCCCTCGTTGACCCTCACCGTGAGGCGGCGGTCTGCGGCGGGATCGTCCCTAATTCCCACGACGCGGCGGTCGCCGATGCTCTGCTCGATGTCGAGCCGGTACGCTCCGGCCGGGATCTCGATCTCCACGAAGCCCTCGCCAATATCGATTTCGATCCGTTCCGGGGGCCGAACGTACTGAAGCTCCACCCGACCCGATGCCAGCTCGACCTGTGATTCCGCCGATCGAAGGGCCGCGCCCCGCACCACGCCGCTCGCTGCTCGGACGCGAAACGGACCCTCGAGCTCGCGCAGCGTGACTCCTCCGGACCCAGACTCGGCGCGGACCGCCTGCCGAGCCCCGTCGATGACGACGGACCCCGACCGCGTCCCGACGTTCACGTCGCGTTGGGCGTCGCGGACCGTGACCGCTCCGTTGGTGCTTCGCACGTTGACGGCTCCCGGGCGCCCTTCGATCAGCGCTCCACCCGAGGTCGTGCGGATGCGGACGTCCGAGCCGCGCTGGATGCTGCCGTCGACGCGGAGCGTGCAGTTCGACGGCCAGTCGCAGTCCGCCCCGATCTCCAGGCTCGCGCCCTCCCGAATGTCCTGGAGCGCGGGGCGGCGGGCGAAGTAGGTGAGCGTCGCGGTCATCCTCGCCCCCTCGGGCCGGTCGGCGGCGAGTTCGATGCGGCCTCGATCGGACTCCACCGTGACGCTCTTCACAGGCCCGTCAGCCGCGACGACGAACTCCGCGGTGGTGCGAAGCGCGTACTGCGCGATCCCGAAGGCGATGCCGAGGAGGAGCAGCGCGAGCATGGCGCCGCCGATGACGAGAAGCGCCCTGAAGCGGTTGCCGCCGGTTTCGGGGGGAAGGTCGTCGCCTTCGCCGGCGGCGCTCACGCCACGCCGGTGTCCGGCCGGCGGGCGGTCAGGATCGAGCGTAGCGACGTGGGTCGCCAGTGCGTCCCTCCGCGGGGCGTCGGCACCTTGTCCGCGTTCAGCGCGTCGCAGATTGCCTGGAGCGTCGCTCCCTCGTCCCTGAGGCGGTGAATGCGGACCGCGACGGCCGGCGGCGTGGAGCTGGGCCGCCCGGGACGTCCGAGGCGCCGGGCCGGCTGGGCGAGGCCGGGTGGACTCCAGCGGGACGCCGCGGAGAGCACCTTCGCCGTCATCCGGCCCGCCGAATCGGCCAGGTCGAGGCCGACGTCCAGGGACACGATCGCGAAGCCATCGTCCAGAGACCGCCGCGCGAGCTCGGCCAGGTCGCTCAGGCGGTAGGTCAACCTATCGAGGCGGGCGACGACGATCCCCTCGGCGTCGCCTCGGGCGCAGGCCTCGAGCGCTGAGCGAAGGCCTGGGCGCCGGAGGGTGCGGCCCGAGCGGATGTCCTCCTCGATGCGGACCAACTCCCAGCCCTCGGCCGCGCAGCGGCTCGTCAGGGTCGCCCGCTGGTCGGCGAGACCCGGGCGCTCATCGACGCGCTCCCGCGGTGCGACGCGGACGTATCCGATGAGCCTGCGTGGCATCGGGTGGAACGTTACACTAAACATATGATAGTGTAAAAACACTTCTCGGTTCGTGTACCGACCATCCGCACAAAGGAGTTCCCGCCCGTGAGCGACACCGTCAACGTTGCCATCATCGGCGTCGGAAACTGCGCCTCCTCGCTGGTGCAGGGGATTGAGTTCTACCGCGACGCTCGCCCAGACGAGCCGGTTCCCGGGCTCATGCACACGGTTCTTGGCGGCTACCACGTCTCGGACATTCGCTTCACCGCGGCGTTCGACATCGACGCGCGGAAGGTCGGGCGCGACCTCAGCGAGGCCGTGTTCGCCGAGCCCAACAACACCATCAAGCTCTCGGATGTCCCCCACACCGGCGTCACCGTCGAGCGGGGCATGACCCACGACGGTATTGGGCAATACCTGAAGGATGTGGTCACCAAGGCCCCGGGCCCCACCGCCGACATCACGGGAATCCTGCGCGACACCAACACCCACGTGGTGGTGAGCTACCTCCCCGTCGGGTCCGAGGAGGCGACGAAGTGGTACGTCGAGCAGATTCTGCGGGCCGGGTGCGGCTTCGTGAACTGCGTGCCGGTGT
Source organism: Miltoncostaeaceae bacterium (assembly GCA_030598075.1). Classification (GTDB taxonomy): domain Bacteria; phylum Actinomycetota; class Thermoleophilia; order Miltoncostaeales; family Miltoncostaeaceae; genus JARFPS01. The sequence continues at coordinate 2,265 of JAUVQP010000022.1, forward strand.
TCATCGGCCGCGAGGCCTACTGGCAGGGCCGTTTTGCGGAGCGGGGTCTGCCGATCGTCGGCGACGACATCAAGAGCCAGGTCGGCGCGACGATCGTGCACCGCCAGCTCGCGCGCCTGATGGCCGAGCGCGGAGTGCGGCTCGCCCACACGAGCCAGCTCAACTTCGGCGGCAACACCGACTTCCTCAACATGCTCGAGCGGGAGCGCCTCGTGTCGAAGAAGGAGTCGAAGACCAACGCCGTCACGTCGATCCTGACCGAGGAGATCGGCAAGGACGACGTGCACATCGGTCCGTCGGACTACGTGCCGTGGCTCAAGGACCGCAAGTGGGCGCACATCCGGCTCGAGGGTTCGGGCTTCGGTGAGGCGCCCATCAGCATCGAGTTGAAGCTCGAGGTCTGGGACAGCCCGAACTCGGCGGGGATCGTCATCGATGCCGTCCGGTGCGCGAAACTCGCCATCGACCGCGGTATCGCGGGGACGCTGGAGGGCCCGAGCTCGTACTTCATGAAGTCGCCCCCGGTGCAGTACCCCGACGCCGTCGCCCGGGAGTTGACCGAGGACTTCATCTCCGGCGCGAGCGACGCCGCGCTCGCTCCGGCTGACGCGGTTCCGCCGGCCGCCACCGAGGAAGTCGAGACCGCGGGGGCGTAGCGGCGAGCGCCCTCGGCACCGCGTTCCGGGGCGTGTCGCGCACCGGCGCGACGCGCCCTCGAGGAGCGCTAGCTGGGCAAGGGGAGCGAGCCGGCCCTCTCGAGTCCTTCGGCGTCGAGCGCGGCGCGCAGCCGCATGATCGCCTTCGTCCGCAGCTGGCTGGCGCGGCTCTCTGTGACGCCCAGCACCTCGCCGATCTCGCGTAGGCTGAGGTTGTCGTAGTGGTAGAGGCTCACGACGATGCGCTCGCGCTCCGGCAGTCGCACGATGGCGTCGGCAAGCAGGTCCCGGATCGCCGCGTGTTCGCTGGCGGCCGACGGATCCGGAGAGCTCGTGTCCTCGATGGCGTCACCCAGCGAGAAGCTCTCTCCGTCGCCTCCCGTGGTGGCGAGCACCTCTTCGAGGGCGACCATGGAGGACGAGGCGATCTCGGCGAGCAGATCCTCCAGCTCGTAGACCTCCACCTCGAGGGCTGCCGCGAGCTCCTCGTCGGTCGCCGGACGACCCTCCCGTTGCTCGACGCTGGCAATGGCCCGCATCAGCTGACGCTGGCGGTGCCGTAGCGCCCTCGGCGCCCAGTCGAGCGACCGTAGCTCATCGATGATCGCCCCGCGGATTCGTGTGAGCGCGAAGGTCTCGAACTTCACGCCCCGCTCGGGCTCAAAGCGGTCGATCGCGTCGAGCAGCCCCACAAGCCCATAGGAGGTGAGGTCCTCGATGTCGATGTAGCTCGGGAGCGAGCTCCCGATGCGTCCCGCCACGTACCTGGCGAGCGGAGCGTAGGTCAGGACCAAGCGTTCGCGCGCCCGCGCATCGCGTGTCGCGGCGTACCGTCGCCAGAGGGAGGCAAGCTCATCCGGGTCGCCCTGGTCTCGGCTGCCGCGCTTGGTGCCCCCCGCGGCCTCCTCGGAGTCCTTGGTGGGCTCCTTGGCGGTCATGTCCCCGACTGCTGCCATCTGCGTCCCCCACATCGGTGCCGTCTGTCGCGGGTTGAGCCACCTGGGCCGCCTCTGGTGATGATGCCGCCCCGTCCTAAGCGAGCAGAGGGATCAGCGCGAGGAAGACAGCGATGAGGACGATACCCTCCCAGCGGGCGAGGTGCCCCCGGGTGGCCATCCCGAGAAGCGTCAGGACGGCGAGGATCGCCATGGCGAGCGCCCCGACTCCTGTGATGTTACCTTCGAGGGGCCCCGGGTCAATGAGTGCGGCGGCGCCGGTGATTCCGAGGCTGTTGAAGATGTTGCTCCCGAGGACGTTGCCGACCACCAGGTCGGTCTCGCGCCTGCGAGCCGCCTGGATGCCGGTGAAGAGTTCCGGCAGGGATGTCCCCACCGCCACGATCGTCAGACCGACGAACCCTTCGCTGAGGCCGACGTCGGCGGAGATTCCCTGCGCGCCGACGACGAGGAGCTGCGCTCCTGCGAGGGTTCCGGCCAGGCCGAGGGCCGTTCGGATGCTCTCCCGGCGCAGCGACACGGCCGCCCCGCGGGCGACGGCCTCCTGAACCTCGGCCCGCAGGGGTGCGTCCTCTGCGCCACCCCCCCACGCCAGCATGATTCCGAGGGCCACGGCCAGGAGGACGACGAGGACCACCCCCTCGGGCCGTCCGAGCCCTCCTTGGATCAGCCCGGCGGCAAGCAGGACCGCCGCGGTGGAGAGCGCCCCCTCGCGCCTGATGGTGCGAGATTTGACGACGAGCGGGCTGATCGCCGCCGCCGTGCCGAGAACCAGGGTCAGGTTGGCGATGTTCGAGCCGACCGCGTTTCCGACCGCGATGTTCGCGCTCCCCCGGGCCGCCGCCAGGATCGTGACCAGCAGCTCGGGGAGGCTCGTCCCGAAACCGATGACCACGGCCCCGATCACGATCGGGGAAATGCGCGCGATCGTGGCGATGCGGCTGGATCCGACGACGAACTGGTCGCTCGCGAACGCGAGCAACACGAGACCAGCGGCGATGGCCGCCACGAACAAGACCACGGGCGCTCACGCTCCTGAGAGGCGCTACGGTGTGGGAGTATGGCGGTCCGGCGGGACCACTCGGCCCGGTCGCCCGCCGCGCGCGCATGGTAACTTTGGCGGTCTTTGGGCCAGAGCGCCCTGTCCAACCCATGACTCGCCGCCCCCTCACACGCGCCTCCACGCGCCGTCGCCTCTCCGCATGCCTTGGGCTTGTCGCGGCCGCCGCGATTGCCCTCTCGGGCTCGGGGGCCCTTGGACAGATCGACGCTCAGCGGGTGGAGGTCCGAGACCTCGAGACGCGCCTCATCCAGGTCGAGAGCAGCGCGTCGAGCGCCGCGAATGCCTACGCCGAGGCCGAGCGCCAGGTCGAGGGGTTGCGCGCCGGCATCAGGGACAACACGGCGCGGCTCCAGGAGATGCGCCGAACGCACGGCGTGGCCCAGCGCCGCCTGTCCGACCGCCTGGTCGCGATCTACACCGAGCGCGAGTCGAGCTTCTTCGAGATACTCATCACCTCGGGCGACCTCAGTGACGCCGTCAACGCGCTCGAGGTCCTGCAAACGGTCAGCGGGGCCGACCGGCGGATTCTCCGGTCAGTCAAGGACTCGCGCGAGCGACTCGCGACGGTCCGCACGCGCCTCATAAGCCAGCGCGCGGAGGCCGAGACGCGCGCTGGGGCGGCGGAGGGGGAACTGCGGCGTCTCAACGCGCTGATCGTCCGGCGACGACAGATCCTCGGTCAGTCGCGCGCGCGTCTTTCGTCGCTCGTGGCGGCGGAGGAGCAGCGCAGCGCTCGGCTCGCGGCACTCCGGGCGGCCCAAGGCGAGGGCGAGGCCGACCTTCGGCGGCAGGCGGCCGGGGGCGGATCGTCGCCCGCCTCCCCATCGGGATCGGTCTCCTCGGGAAGCGTGGCCGAGCATCTTGCCCAGATCGCCCAGTGCGAGTCCGGGGGCGACCCGACCGCCGTATCGGCGAGCGGGCAGTATCGCGGGAAGTACCAGTTCGATCCACAGACGTGGAGGGGCACCGGAGGAACCGGCGATCCGGCCGCCGCTCCGGAGGCCGAGCAGGATCGCCGTGCAGCGATCCTTTACGCCCGCAGCGGCTGGCACCCCTGGCCCGTCTGCGGGCGCCGTTAGCCGGCCCGCCCGATCCCCTCGCCTTGGGGGGTTGACGGCGCACCGCTGCATGGCCATAGTGTCGGGCTGGGCGTCGGTGCGCCCCCCTGTCCCCCGTCATGGCGGACAGTGGGGTTGCCACGTGCTGATAAGGGGGGTGCTCATCGCGGCCAGCCGATGATGAGCACGTAGCGACGGCCATGGTGCCGGTGGGTGGAACGGAGGCGGATGGCAACGCGAATCAGCGGCCTGACGACCCGAGAGGGTGAGCTGCGCGATCTCATCATGCGCGGCCAGGAAGTCGGTTTCCTGGGCATGGAGGAGGTGGCGGAGGTCTTGGACGCCGTGGGCCTCGACGCCGAAGCGGCAGAAGAGGTCTATCAGCAGCTCGAGGAAGCGGGCGTCGAGCTTCTCGAGCAGGCGGAAGCCGGCGCGCGAGCGGCGAGCATGGCCGAGGAGGTCGAGCGTTCGCGGCGGCCGACGCCTGCGGTCGAGCAGACGACCGATGCTCTGCAGCTGTTCCTGAAGGACATCGGGCGCGTGCCGTTGTTGACGGCCGCCGACGAGGTTCGGCTGGCAAAGCGCATCGAGTCCGGTGACCAGGAGGCGAAACGCCAGATGGTCGAGGCGAACCTGCGCCTCGTCGTGTCGATCGCCAAGGGCTACCGGGGCCGGGGTCTGCCCTTCCTGGATCTCATCCAGGAAGGCACGCTGGGCCTCGTGCGCGCGGTCGAGAAGTTCGACTGGCGCCGCGGCTTCAAGTTCTCGACCTACGCCACGTGGTGGATTCGCCAGGCCGTGACGCGCGCTCTCGCGGACAAGGGCCGCACCATCCGTATCCCGGTCCACGTCGTCGAGAAGCTGAACCAGATCAGCCGGGCTGAGCGCGTGCTCATCGGGCAGCTCGGCCGTGAGCCGACGGTCGAGGAGATCGGTGACGCGGCGGGCCTGCCGCCCGACGAGGTCGAGGAGATCCTTCGCAGCGCCCAGCCGACCGTGTCGCTCGAGAAGCCCGTCGGTGAGGAGGAAGAGTCGGAGCTCGGGCGTTTCCTCGCCGACGAGAACAGCGTCGCCCCCGATGCGTCGGCCGAGAGCTCGCTGCGCGAGCAGGCGCTGCGCGACGTCTTGGACCAGCTGAGCTACCGAGAGCGGCGCGTGCTGGAGCTCCGCTATGGGCTGCGTGGCGAGAAGCCGCGGACCCTCGACGAGCTCGGGCGCATGTTCAACGTCACGCGCGAGCGCATCCGGCAGGTGGAGAGCCAGTCGCTCCAAAAGCTCGGCGCGCTCCCGGATTCGGACCGACTCGGGTAGTCGTCCCCCGCCGCTGAGCTGGTGCCCGTCGGAGGGAACTAGTTCAGCGAGGGATCCTCTGGCATCCGAGCCACCAAGCGGTAGGAGCCGCCCTTGCGATCGAGCACGCGGCTCCAGAGACCGGGGGCGTCGTCGGTGAAGATGTCCTCCGCGAGGCCCTCCGCGTCGATCCACGCCGCGACCGCGATCTCGCTCTCGAGCTGGCCCTCACCCCAGCCCGCGTAGCCGCCGTAGGCGCGAACGGACCGAAGCTGGTCCCGGAGCTGATCAAATTCCGCATCGGGATCGACGACCCCGATGCTGTCGAAGGCGATGGTGGCGGCCCTGCTCGGGTCCGCGAAGTCCGCGAGGACGATGACCGCCTCGGGCTGCACCGGTCCACCCTCGTGGACATGCTCGTCCTCGCCGATCGTGGCGGCGACGTCCTCCGGAAGGGCGTCACGGGCGACGAGTGGTGTGGGGCGGTTGAGGACGACGCCGAGAGCCCCCTCGTCGGAGTGCTCGAGCATGAGAAGCACGGCGCGGTGGAAGTTCGGGTCGAGCATGCTCGGTGCGGCCACGAGCAGGCGGCCGGCGCGATAGCGCGGCGGCTCGTCGCTCACGACGAGGGCGCCAACCCGGCTGGTCGGACCACCAGCCCGCCGGCGCGGCTCACGAAAGGCTCAGGAAGCGGCCCGCTTGCGCTCGCGGGCCACGTTCACCACCGCGCCCAGGGCGCACAGCGCGACGGTCGAGACGAGCAGGGTCCACAGGATCGGCCAGTACGAGTCGAGCTCCGTTCCAACGTCCTCGAGCGCGAAGTGCAGGCAGAGCCAGATCATCGCCAGCAGGCCGAGCGTGGCCGCGGCGCGAAACGGCCACGTGATGGGCAGGTCGTCGTGCGCCCCGTGCTGTGCCATCCACATCCTCTCGCGGCCGTGCGTCGGACCCCTACCGACGCCCCGAAGACGGCCGGAGGGTACCACGGGCGGCGGCTCCCGCCGCCGACGGACGACATCTATTCGCGATCCGTGCCCATCGCGCGGGCCACGCGGCGCTCGCTCGGTACGACCGAGAACCCTCCCCCCCTCCACCGGTAGAGCTGCGCCGGGCGTCCGGGGCCGCCCGATCGCGTGCGACCCGCGGCTTCGACCACCCCTGCCGCCAAGACGTCGCGCCGGAAGTTCCGAGCGTCGAGCGAGGAGCCCAGAATGGCCTCGTAGACGCTCTGAAGCTCGCCCATCGAGAAGAGATCGGGAAGCAGCACGAAGGCGACGGGCGCGTAGGAGGCCTTTGCGCGGAGGCGCTCCGTGGCGTACTGGAGGGCCTCGGCCTGCTCTGGACGGAGGTCGGGCAGGTCGTCGGTTCGGAACCAGCGCACCTCCACGACGTCCTGGCCGGGGGTCACGGGATGCCGTTCCGCCGAGATCAGCGCAAGGTACCCGACGGTCGCCACATGAGCGTCGTCCCGGTCGAAGGTGAACAACTGCTCCAGCTCTGCTCCCCGCACGCCGGTCTGCTCCGCCAGGGCGGCTTCCGCCTCGCGGGCCAAGCCCCGGCCGGGCGACACGGGGCGCTCGGCGAGCCCCCAGACGTTGCCGGGACCACGCACGAGAAGCGTCTCGAGCGCGCCGGCGCGAACGTTGAAGACCATGACCTCGACCGTGAGCGTCCGCACCCAGCGAAGGCTACGGGCGAGGAGTGCTTTCTGTCAATCTGACGCTATTTGGAGTCCGAGCCGTCGGGCACGCTCTGTGCCTCCGCCCATTGAGCCAGGCCTGCGACGGAGTGCTCGATCCAGCCGAGCCGGGTGAGGATCTCGAACCCCTCGGGTCCCAACGTCTTCGCCGCCGGCAACGCGCTCTCCAATGCCCGCCCCACCGATGCCGCGCTTCGACCGGCTCGCCACCCCGCGATGCCGGCCTCCCCCGCACGGGCCCAGAGCGCGTCGGAGCGCTCGGGTGCCGTTTGAGGGTCGCGCAGCCAGCCGAAGTGGCCCACCCCGATCTGAGTGGGGCGGTGCTCTCGGATGCGCGCAACGCTCGCTCGCGCCGCCGCGATGTCGACGTCGGGGGGCGGCAGCGCGGCGAAGAGGTCGCCGCCCCGCAACTCCATGGCGATGACGTCCCCCGAGATGACCGCTCCCGTCAGCGTGTCGACGTAGGCGTTGTGGTGTCGCGCGTGTCCGGGGGACTCGACGGCCAGGAGCTCTCGCCCGGGACCGATCCGCACCCGGTGGCCGTCCTCGGCGACGATGATCCGCTCTGGATCGACCGCGGCGAGGTCGCCGTAGCGGTGAAAGTCGTCCCCGTAGATCGCCGCGGAGCCTCTGATGAGACGGTCCGGCTCGGCGAGGTGCCGGGCTCCGCGCCGATGGACGATGACTCGAGCGCGGGGGAAGCGTTCCGCGAGGTCGCCGGTGCCGCCGCAGTGGTCGAGGTGAATGTGGGTCAGGACGATCCACGCCAGGTCCTCGCGGCCGACCCCGAGGTCGTCGAGGGCCGCGGCCACGGCCGGGAAGGACGTCCGCGGTCCCGTGTCGACGAGCGCCGGCTGCTCACCGCGAAGGAGGTACGCGGAGGTCACGCGGGGGATGCCCCACATCCGGGTATCGATGGCCTCGATTTCCCTCGGGGCGTCGCTCACCGGGCGAGTCTCGCATAGCCTTCGTGTGTGAGCGACGATCGGCATCGCGCATGGCGGGCCGCCGGCGAGGCGGCTGCTGCGCTCGTCGAGCCCCGAGCGACGGTTGGGTTGGGTACCGGCCGAGCGGCGGGCGAGGGAATCCGCAGCCTCGGTGAGCGCGTCGCAGAGGGCCTCTCTTGCACCGCGGTCGCCACGTCCCCACGGAGCGTGGACCTGGCGCGCGAGGTCGGGATACCCGTCGGAGATCTCGTGGGCTCTCTGGACCTCGCCTTCGACGGGGCCGACGCCGTCGATCCCCGCGGCTACATGGTCAAGGGCGGTGGCGGCGCCCTTGTGCGCGAGCGTATCGTCGCGGCCGCCGCACGCCGCTGGATCGTGCTGGTCGACTCGCCCACGATGGTCGACGGCCTCGACGCGTGGGGGCTCCTACCGGTTGCCGTGGTGCCCTTCGCGACGGATCGCGTGGCGGGACAGCTGGCCGATCTTGGTCCGGTGCGACGCCCGGAGCCGAGCGATGACGGCCTGGTCATTCTCGACCTCTCGCCCCCGCCTGGCGCCGACTGGCCGGCCGTCGCCGACCGCGTCGCGGCGTTGCCGGGCGTGGTCGACCACGGCTTGTTCCACGCCCCTCTGGCCGACATTTTCGTCGGGCGTCCCGACGGCACCTGGTCTTCGGCGGCGTAGGGCAGGTGGGATCCCCCGCGCTCGCCCTGGCCCGCACCGCGGGCCGGCTGTCTCGGCGTCTCGGCCGGGGCGGTGGAACAAGCCTTCCGGGCAAGATCCTCCTTCGGCTGCAGCCGGACGCGGTCGGCGACCTGGGTGCGGGTCTGCCGCGGGGTGCAGGCATCATCTCGGCGACGAACGGAAAGACCACGACATCACGTCTGGCGGCCGCGGCACTGCGGGCGGAGGGGTGGCCGCTCGTGGCGAACCCGGCCGGTGCCAACCTCATGTCCGGCGTCGCCACCGCGCTGGTCGAGGGCGTCACGAGGCGTCCGAGTCCCGTCGCCGCCCTCTTCGAGGTCGATGAGGCCGCCCTGGTCGAGGTCGCCCGGCAGCTTCGCCCGCGGGTCGTGGTCCTGATGAACCTCTTTCGCGATCAGCTCGATCGATACGGCGAGCTCGACCGCCTGGTGGACGACTGGGTCAGGATGATCGACGGGCTCGATGTCGGCACCCGGCTCGTCCTGAACGCCGACGATCCGGCGGTGGCGTCGCTGGCGCGCCGTGGCGACGATGTCGTCTTCTTCGGGGTCGATGACACGGCGGCGGCGCTGCCGGGCCTCCCCCACGCCGCGGACTCCACGCGCTGTTGGAATTGCTCCGCCGCGCTGGACTACTCGGCGGTGCTCGTGGGGCACCTTGGTCACTGGGCATGCCCCGACTGCGGTCTTCGACGCCCGGAGCCCGATGTCCGGGCGACGTCCGTCACCCTCCACGGGGCGACGGGGATCGCCGTTCGGGTCGATACGCCGTCCGGCGCGGTGGAGGTCGAGGTCCCGCTCCCGGGTCTCCACAACGCCTACAACGTGACCGCCGCCGTCGCGACGGCGGCGGCCTTCGGCGTGCGCCTGGAGCGCATCGGACCCGCTCTTCGCGGTGCGAGAGCGGCTTTCGGTCGGGCCGAGCGCATCACCGTCGACGGCCGGGAGGTCGTCATGCTTCTGGCGAAGAACCCTGCCGGCGCGAACGAGACCGTGCGCACCATCCTTCTCGATCCCTCCCCTCTCGATGTTCTCGTCTCCCTGAACGATCGCACCGCGGACGGGAATGACGTCTCCTGGGTCTGGGATGTGGACTTCGAGCCTCTCCGTGGACGCCTCGCCTCGCTGACGGTGACGGGTGATCGCGCCTACGACCTGGCGCTTCGCTTTCGCTACGGAGGCTTTCCGGGCGAGCTCGTACAGGTGATCCCCGACCCCCGGCGGGCGCTCGATGCGGCCCTCGCGCGCGGCGACCGCCGGGCGCCCCTGTACGTCCTTCCCACCTATACGGCCATGATCGAGCTCCGCGAGATCCTGGTGCGGCGCGGCGCGGCAGAGCGGTTTTGGCGCGATGGGTGAGGACGACTACGCCGGGCGGTTCGCCATCGAGCACGCGCATTACACCGAGGACATCCCGTTTTGGCGCGCGGCCGCGGCGCGAGCCGGATCGCCGGTGCTCGATCTGGGGGCCGCCAGCGGGCGCGTCGCCCTGCCGCTGGCCCGCGATGGAGCGGAGGTATGGGCCGTGGACCGGTCCCTGGCCATGCTCGACCAGCTCCGCATGCGTCTTGGCGACGAGCCGTCGGACGTCCGCTCGCGGGTCCGGACGATCGAGGCGGACCTCCGCGAGCTTCGCCTGGGCCGACGTTTCCCGCTGGTCATCGTCGCGATGAACACGCTCCAGGTGCTGCTTCGACCGGAGGAGCGAGAGGCCGCTTTCCACGCCGTGCGCGATCACCTGGCGCCCGGGGGCGAGTTTGTCTTCGACGTGGCCCTTCCCGATGTCGCGGATATCGAGGAGACCCTCGGCGTGGTGCGACCCGGTCGGGGATATCTCACGCCGGACGGCACGCGGACAATGGTGCACTCGGCCTGGTACGAGTCGTACGATCGAGCGACCGCGACGCTGGCCTTCGCCGCTCGGATCGAGGAGCGGGCTGCGGGAGAGCCGGGGGTCGACCGCACCCGTCGACATGTGGTGCACCTCTACTCGCGCGACGAGATCGCTCGCCTGCTCGACGTCGCGGGCCTTCGCGCCCACGACGCTTGGGGGGACTTTCGCGGCGCGCCGCTCGACGGCGACTCCGAGCGGCAGGTCTACCGGTGCATGGCGGGTGACGAGGTCACCCGATGAGCACCGTCCGCCTCGGCCATCTGTACCCCCGCGAGATGAACATCTACGCGGATCGCGGAAACATCGCGGTCTTTCGCGCGCGGCTCCGCTGGCGCGACCACGATCTCGACGTCACACCGATTGGGCTCTCCGATGCGATCGACCCCGCGGCGCACGACCTCTTCTACCTGGGGGGCGGGCAGGACCGCGACCAGGCGATCGTGGCGGTGGACCTCTGCGTCCTGAAGGCCGACGCCCTCGTCGAGTCGATCGCGGGCGGCGCGGCGCTCCTCGCCGTCTGCGGCGGGTACCAGCTGGCCGGACACGGCTACACCGACGCGGCGGGTGGGCGTATGCCCGGCTTGGGCATCTTGGACGCCGATACGGTGGCGGGAGACGGCAGGCTGATAGGCGATCTCGTCATCGAGGCCGAGCTCGACGGAGAGCGGCGGACGCTCGTCGGCTTCGAGAACCACGTCGGGCGAACGCGGGTGGGTCCGAGATCGCGGGCCCTGGGCCGAGTCGTGTCGGGTCACGGCAACAACGGCGAGGACGGTGCCGAGGGAGCGGTCAGCGGTCGCGTCGTCGGCACGTACCTGCACGGCCCACTGCTTCCGAAGAATCCGTGGCTCGCGGACATCATCATCGGCTGGGCGATCGAGCACCGCACCGGCATGCGTCCGAATCTGTCGCCC
>JAUVQP010000089.1 GCA_030598075.1 Miltoncostaeaceae bacterium
CAGTTCAGGCGGCGCGGCGGGCGGTACGCGGCCGCGTCGCCCGCCACCTATCTGCGTATGCTTAACGCGTTCTACCGCGAGGTGAAGCGGGTGGATCGACGCGCGCGCATCGGTGGCGGAGTGACGGCCCCCATCGGGGACCGCTGCCCGTTCAACTGTCCCAACTCGTCCGACGATCGCGTGCCGCCGCTCGACTTCTGGCGGGGCCTCACGGCCGGCAGGGCGCGCCCCCTCATGGACCGAGTCTCCCATCATCCCTATCCGGTCACGCGGCCTCGCAACGAGACCAGCCGGCGCGTGTCGTACGTCGACCTCTACAACCTGTCGCGCCTCACCAACCTGCTCGCGCGGACCCGCGTGGGCGGAAAGCCGGTCTGGCTGACGGAGTTCGGCTTCGGAACGCGGCCAGTGCGCGAGTACCCCCTCTCCGTGTCGGAGGCGCAGCAGGCGGCGTTCCTGGTCGACGCGTACCGTCGGGTCGCCGACGATCCCAAGATCGAGCTCTTCAGCTGGTTCCACTTTCGTGATCACCCGGCGTGGTCGTCGGGCCTCCGTCGCGCTGACGGACGTGCGAAGCCGTCGTCTCGTGCGTTCGCCTTTCCGGTCGCGCCCACCCGGAGCGGCTCGGTGAGACCCGGCACACCCGTGCGCGTGCGTGGTCAGGCGCGCGTGGCCCGCCGCGCGGGCACGGTGCGGATCGAGCGTCGCGACGCGCGTCGGTGGACCGTGGTGGCCCGGGCGCGCACCGATGCCACCGGCAGCTTTGTCGCGGTGGTGAGCGCCGGGCGCACGGCGCGCTATCGTGCTCGCTGGCTCGGGACGACCCGCCCCGGCGGCGCGGCGTTCCGCGTCAGCCGGAGTTTCGCGATCCGGGTCACCCGATGACGACCGTCCCCGGAAAGCCCCCCGAGGCTGAGCGACCGCCGCCCGGCTCGCCGGTCGCCCGTCCCGTGCGGCGCGATCGCCGCTTCGCGCCCCTCCTGGCGGGTCCGGCGGGCAGCGCCGCGGTCCGGCGCGGCCTCTCGGTCTTGGTGCTCCTGCTGATCGACGTCACCGCCGCGTTCGCCGGCATCTATGCCTCGCTGGCGGCCAAGCTCGTCATTCAGGACCAGCCCATCGACTCCGCGGCCATCTGGGTCGTGGAACGGAAGGCGCTTCCCCTGGCTGCGGCCACCATGATCCTGATCTTCGCCTGGAACCGCCTCTACGCGCAGCGCGAGGAGCGCCCCGGGGCGGCTCGCATCCTCAGCTCGACCGCGCTCGCCGTGGTGCTCGTGCTGGCCGTCACGGTCATCGCCGGATGGAAGTTCGACAGCTACTACATCTTCTGGTCGTCCTGGATCCTCATCACCGTGCTGGTCATGGCGCTTCGCGCGAGCTACGAGAGCGTCACCGCTCTGGCGCTCGATGCGATGCGGTTCGAGCGGCGAGCCCTCCTTGTGGGCGAGGAGCCGTTGATCAACACCATCGCCGAGGGGCTCGAGCACTCCGAGAGCCGGCGCGGCGTGCCCTACCGCGTGGTCGGCCGGCGCGTGCTGACGCCCGGCGTCGGGCGCGAAGACGCTCGCGGCTTGGCGGGTGAGTTGGCTCGCGCGCTCGACCCGGCCGAGGTTGACGAGGTCATCCTCACCGGCTCGCTGGGCGACTCCGAGGCCATCCTCGATCTGCTGGATGTCTGTCGCCGCCGCGGGCTGCCGGTTCGTCTGGCGCCGACGACCGCCCAGCTTCTGAGCCATTCGCTTCGCGCGGTGCCGGCGCCCGGCCTGCCGCTGTTCGAGCTGCGGCCACCCGTGCTGAGCGGCGCGGCGTTCCTCGGCAAGCGAGCCTTCGACCTGGTGGTGGGCTCGCTCCTTCTGGTGGTGGTGTCCCCGATCCTTGCGCTCGCCGCGATCGCCATCGCGCTGGAGGATCGCGGCCCGATCATGCACCGCAGCCGGCGCGTCGGCGTGGACGAGTCGGTGTTCACCTGCTTCAAGTTCCGCTCGATGAGCGTGGACGCCGAGTCACGCCAGGCCGAGCTCGAGCGACGCAACCAGGCCGACGGGCCGCTGTTCAAGATCCGGGACGACCCGCGCGTGACGCGGACGGGCCGCGTTCTTCGGCGCTTCTCCATCGACGAGCTGCCGCAGCTCGTCAACGTGCTGCGCGGCGAGATGTCGTTGGTGGGCCCGCGCCCGTTGCCGCAGCGCGACTACGAGCTGTTGGACACCCTGCACAAGAAGCGGTACATGGTGCTGCCCGGCCTCACCGGCCTGTGGCAGGTCAGCGGTCGGTCGAACCTGAGCTTCGAGGAGCTCATCCGGCTCGACTTCTACTACATCGAGTACTGGTCGATCTGGCTCGACCTCACCATCATCGCGCGCACCGTGCCGGTCATTCTGTCGCGGCGGGGGGCGTATTGACCGGCAACGGAGCGCCCGACCCAGACGAGCTTCTTCGCCGGCTTCAGAGCGCCGCGGGCGATCCCGCACTGCCCCCTCTGCGGTTGGCCGACGCAACACCCTCGGACCGTCCCGGCCCCGTGGGACCGCTGGTGAGTGCGGTCCGCCGGGCCGTCCTTCGCCTGCTCGCGCCCGCGTTGGCGGACCTGCTGTCCCAGCTCGAGCGGGACCGGCACCGCGCGCTCGCCGACATCGAGCGGCTCGATGCCCGCGTCGCCGAGCTGGAGCGCGCCGAGCACCCCGACCGGCCGTGAGCCTGGCCTTCGTCGTCCAGCGCTTCGGCGCGGACGTCGCGGGGGGCGCCGAGGCTCTCTGCCGGCAGACGGCACATGCTCTGGCCGCGCGCGGCGAGGACGTGACGGTCTACACGACGACCGCGCGCGACTACCTGGGCTGGGAACCCCACTTCCCCGCGGGCGAGAGTGACGACGAGGGGGTGCGCGTGTTGCGCTTCGACCCGCGTCCGGCCGATCCGGGACACGTGGGCGACCTGCTGCGCGTGCTCTCGGCCGGACGGGGCGACGACGCGATGGAGCGGGAGTGGGCGCTGGCGCAAGGGCCGGTGAGCCCGGACCTCCTGGCAGCCCTTCGCCGTGACGCCCCGCGCCACGGCGCTGTCGCGCTTTGGACCTACCTCTACGCCACGACTCAGCTGGCGATGCCCATGGTGGCCGATCGCTCGGTTCTGGTGCCGCTGGCGCACGACGAGCCCATGTTCCGCTTTGGCCTCACCCGCGGCCTGGTACGCATGGCGGCGGCCTTGGCGTTCCTCACTCCCGAAGAGCGGCGTCTGGTGGACGACCTGCACGGTCTCGGGGACACGCCGTCCGCCGTGGTGGGCGCCGGCCTGTCCGCGGCGCCGCGCGGCGCCGCGCCGCGCGCGCGGGCGGAGCGCGAGCTGCCGGCGCGTTTCGCTCTTTACGTCGGCCGGGTGGACGCGGCCAAGGGAATCGACGAGCTGGTGCGAGCCCATGCGGTCCACCGCGCGGCCGGAGGTCCGTTGGGGTTGGTACTCGCCGGCCGCGCCGCCGGCCGCCTTCGCCTGCCCGAGTGGGTCGTCCGCACCGACTTCGTCGACGCGGCCGCGCGGGCCGATCTGCTTGCCGCGTGCGAGGTGGCCCTGCTTCCCTCGCGCCACGAGTCGCTGTCGCTGTCCGCCCTGGAAGCCTGGCAGGCGGGTCGTCCGACGCTCGCCAACGCGGCCTCCGAGGTGCTGGCGGGTCAGAGCGCCCGCTCCGGGGGCGGCCTGCTTTACGACGGCCGGACGAGCTACGCGCGCCAGCTCGCGCGGCTGGGCGCCGACCCGAGGCTGCGGGCGGTGCTCGGGGACGCGGGGCGACGCTTCACCGCGGAGTGGACGTGGGACGCAGCGGTCGATCGCTGGCGGGAGTTGCTCGCCCGCGTCGGCTCCGTCCCGACGCGTCAGCCCGAGAGCAACTCGAAGCGGTAGCCGCAGGTCGCCGCGCCGTCGGGCCGTCCGAAGCTTCGGGTCCAGCGGATTCGCTCCGGCGCGAAGAAGACGCTGGCCCATCCATGCCGGCGTCGGAGCGAGCCCCGGCACCCCGGGGCCTCGCGGGCGAGGCCCGCGCGCTCGGTCATGGGCCAGACCCGGCAGTCCTCGACGTGGAGCGTGAATGCGCTCGCCCCGTCCAGCGCGCCCATGGCGGGGATGCCCATCAGGCGGTGGGCGTCCAACGTCAGCGGCAGAAACGCTCCGGCGTCGGCCACCTCCGGCTCACCGCGGTGGCGATGGAGCAGGCGCATCTCAATACGACCCATGCTCTCGATGACGTCCTCGTTGAGCGCCATGGCGGCGTCGATCCCGTGCGCGTCGCGCGCCTTCAGGAACCACTGGCCGTCGTGCGACCACCACAGCTTCAGGTACAGCTCGGCGCGCTCGGCGTCGGTCAGCTCATCCATGACGTCGCTCTCACCCCCTCCGCGCGCCGGAGAAAAAGGGCTGACTGGAACCAGCCGTGGCCCTCGACGACCGCGCCGAAGCGAGACGGCGCGGTCGTCGGAAGGGTCAGATCAGAGGACAGGCAGGTTGTTCTCCAGCTCCCAGGGAGTGACCTGGAGCCGAAACTCGTCCCACTCGGCCCGCTTCAGCGCAACGTAGCGGTCGTGGATGTGGTCGCCGAGCGTCCGCTTGAGGAACTCGGAGTGGGCGCCGACTTCGATGGCCTCGCCCAGCGTCTCGGGAAGAGACTCGATGCCCGCCGTCTCGCGCTCGTCGGGTGTGAGGTCGTAGAGGTTGCGCTCCATCGGCGCATTGAGCTCGTAGCCGTGCTCGATGCCGTCGAGCCCGGCCTGGAGCAGCGCGGCGAAGGTGAGGTATGGGTTGCACGCGGGGTCGGGGCAGCGGAACTCGGCCCGCGTGGCCGTCTCCTTGCCGGGGTGGTAGAGCGGCACCCGTATGAGGGCCGAGCGGTTGCGCCGGCTCCAGGCTGTGTAGACGGGGGCCTCGTAGCCGGGGACGAGGCGCTTGTAGGAGTTGACCCACTGCGCGAACACGCACGAGAACTCGCGGGCGTGGCGCAGCAGCCCCGCGATGAACGACTTGCCCTCCGCCGAGAGGAAGTACTCATCGCTCGCGTCGAAGAAGGCGTTCTTGCTCCCGCGGAAGAGGCTCTGGTGGACGTGCATGCCCGAGCCGTTCTCGCCCATGAGCGGCTTCGGCATGAACGTCGCGTAGCAGCCGTGCGTGCTCGCGACCTCCTTGACGATGGTCCGGTAGGTCATGACGTTGTCGGCCATCGCGAGCCCGTCGGCGTAGCGCATGTCGATCTCGTGCTGGCTGGGGCCGACCTCGTGGTGGCTGTACTCCACGCGGATGCCGACTGCCTCGAGCGCGAGCACCATGTCGCGGCGCAGGTCGCTCGCGGCGTCGAGCGTCGTGAGGTCGAAGTAGCCGCCCCGGTCGAGGACCTCCGTGCCCTGGTCGTCCTGGAACAGGAAGAACTCGAGCTCGGGCCCCAGGTAGAAGTGATCGAAGCCCATCGACCCGGCGCGCTCCAGGGCGCGGCGCATGACGTAGCGGGGGTCGCCCACATACGGATCGCCGTCGGGCGTCTTGATGTCGCAGATCATGCGTGCGACCGCTTGCTCGCGCGGGCGGTACGGGAGGATGGTGAAGGTCGATGTGTCGGGCCACGCCACCATGTCGGATTCTTCGATCGGGTTGAACCCGGTGATGGAGCTGCCGTCGAAGCCCATTCCTTCGGTCAGGGCGTTGTCGAGTTCCTCTCGGGTGACGGCGAAGCTCTTCAGCTGGCCAAGCACATCCGTGAACCAGAGGCGGATGAATTTGACGTTGCTCCGCTCGACCTCAGCGACGACCTCTTCGTTGGTCACGCACGCTCCTTTCGTCAGCACGTCCGAACGATCATCCGCGGAACCTTCTCAGAACGCGCCCGCGGTCGCGCCGCCTCAGTCCGGCGGACGCCATATCGCCGGGTGCACACTACGGATCGCTCGTCGTGGTGACGCTGTCTACATGGACAAGCCACGCGCCTTCGCCTCGGCCACGGGGCCAAATATCGGGACATTTGTTGCCATTTTCCATGCGGGCGTCTCCGAGCGGTGCAATCCTGCATCGCGATGACGACGCGTGATCGGACGGGCTCCGCCGCCTCACCCCGGACGGCCCTGCTCGGAGACATCATCGACACCCCCGAGTTGTCGGGAGCCCTCGTTCTGGGCACCGTTGACCCCGGTCTCCCGATCGCGGCCGTGGTGCTCGTCGACGAGGGCGCGCCCGTCGAGCGCGACGCGCTGGTGCTGTCGCCCGGCGCACCGCCCGACCCCGTCCCCGAGGGCTGCGCTCTGATCATCTGCCGCGCCGCGCCCGTGGATCCGGTGAGCGTGCCGGTCCTGGTGCTGCCCGCCGGAACGCCGTGGGGCCCCATCGTGGCGGCCGTCTCGGCGCGGCTTGGATCCGCGGAGGCCCGCCGTCCGGCGCGCGCCGCCCGCTCCGCGTTCCGGGGCCCGCTCCTGGGCGGTGGGGGGTTCCCGGCGCTCGCTGCCGCCGCGCGAGAGGTGCTCGGGTCGCCCGTTGCGCTGCTCGACGAGTACCTCGACATCCTCGGAAGCGCGGGTCTATCGGAGCAGGAAAGCGCGCGCCTCGGTGAAGGGGTCACTCGCGCCCGCGGCCACGATCCCGCCTCGTTCCTCGGCCCGTTCTTGGAACGGAGCCTCACCGACCTGGTGCGCGCGCCGATCGTCGGGGCGCGCGGGCCCACCGGCGTCCACATCGTGTTGGCGTCCGCGCCCGCGAGGGGCGGCCCGCAGGCGGCGCGCGCCGCGCGCGGCGAGGGGGTGCGGAGGGTGACGTGGCGGGGGCAACTGAGAACCGCAAC
>JAUVQP010000056.1 GCA_030598075.1 Miltoncostaeaceae bacterium
TGTCCAAGAGGCCCGAGAGGTTCATGCCCCACCTCGATGTTCGCCCGCCTCTCGTGCCCGCGCAGCTCGCCAACCGGGCCGGGATCATCGGCGCCGCGCTCCGTGCGTCCGAGCTGGTCGCCCCGCCGCCCCGCCGTCCCGCCCGACGGGCGCCGGCCCGCTCTCGTCGGTAGCGAACCGCGGGGGCGGCCGGCGCCCCCCGCCGCGGTTCGCTACCCCGGGAGGTAGCGCGCGCGAAGGTGCTCGACGAAGGCGTCCGGGCCCAAGTCGACGCCGGTCGCCTGCCGCATCAGCTCGTCGGTCCGCTGCAGGCGGCCGAAGGAGTGCACGCGCTCGCGCAAGAAAGCGAGGACCTCGGCGAGCGATCCGGACCGGGCGGCATCCGAGATCGAGCCGAGCTCGGCGTGCGCCGCCCGGCCGAGCTGGGCGGCATAGAGGTGCCCCAGGGTGTACGTCGGGAAGTAGCCGATGAGGCCTTCCGGCCAGTGCACGTCCTGCATGACACCGTCCGCCGGGCGGGGGGCACGCACGCCCAGAAGCCCCTCGAGGCCGTCGTCGAACGCCTCGGGAAGGTCCTCGACGCCGAGCTCGCCACGCATCATCGCGAGCTCCAGGCGGAAGCGCAGCACGATGTGAAGGTTGTAGGTGACCTCATCCGCCTCGACGCGGATGAGCGAGGGCCGTACGCGACGTGCCGCCGCGGCGATGGTCCCGGCGCTCACCCGCCTCATCGCCTCGGGGAAATGGCGCTCGAGCGCGGGTGCGAGGAACGTCCAGAAGCCATCGGTTCCGCCGACGTGGTTCTCCCAGAACAGAGACTGCGACTCGTGCGCGCCAAGGCTCGGGGCGTCGTGCAACGGCGTTTGCGCATAGCGGCTGGGCAGCCCCTGCTCGTAGAGGGCGTGGCCGGCCTCGTGGAGCACCGCACGGATGTTCGAGACCGGGTTGGCCTCGTCGACGCGGGTCGTGAAGCGAACGTCTCCGTCGCCGAACGCGGTGGTGAACGGGTGCGCCGACTGCGCGACGGCGCCGCGGTCGAGGTCGAAGCCGACCATCTCGGCCAGCTCGCGGGCGAGCGCCACCTGAGCCTCGGGGGGCCAGGTGGCCGCCGGGAGCGGATCCGGCGAGGCGTCGGCGGCCGGCTCGACGAGCGGACGGATCCGATCGGCGAGCTTGTTGAGCAAAGGCTCGACGGTCGCGATGCGCGCGCCCGGCTCGTACTCGTCGAGGAGGGCGTCATAGAGTTCGCCGTCGCCGCCGATCGCCTCCGCATAGCGGCGTCGGAGCGCGACGACGGGGCGCAGGCCAAGGACGTAGGACGCGACATCGCCCTTCGGGCGAGCCTCGCTCCAGGCCGAGACGGCCCGCGAGCGCGCCTCGCTGAGCTCACGCACGAGGCCCTCGGGAATCCGTACCGCCCGGTCGCGCTCGCGCTTGGCCCACCACAGCATGGCGCGCGACTCCGCGTCGAGGTCCGCGTTGGCCGCCAGCTCCTCGATCGCCCCGCCGGCGTCGGGGCGCACGAGCTCGCGGTGGAGCAGGGCGCTGAGGGTCCCCATTTGGGCGGCGCGGGACTCCGCGCCGCCGCGCGGCATGGCCGTCTCGCGGTCCCATCCGAGGAGCGCCGCGGCGCCGCCGAGGTTGGCGAGCGTCGCGTTCCACTCGCCGAAGAGCGCCCAGTGCTCGCCCTCGCGGCCCACCGGCGGGACTATAGACCGGGGAGCGCGGGTATCCTGTGGGCATGACGGTCGGCCGCCATCCGCCCCCCCCGGTGCGCTGGTGGGAAGAGCTGCACATCGTCGCGCAGATCGCGCTGTTGGCTCCCGTCGCGGTCGTCGTGCTCTGGGCGGCACACGTCTACCTGCTCAACCAGCCGCTCGGGCGGGGATTGGCCTACGCCGTCTTCTGGGGTCTGCTGGCGACGGCGATCCTGGTGGGTGCGTCGCGCTCCGAGCGGGCGCGCCGGCCGCCGCGTTGATCGCCGCGCGGCGCGGTCGCTACGGGGTAGCGTTGCCGGAGGCGGCCTCGCTGAAGGCGTCGATCGCGCTCTGGATCTCGGGCACCAACTCTTGGATGGCGGCCCCGTCGCCGTCGGCAGCCGCGTCGACGAAGCGACGAAGCACGTCGCTCACCGCGGGGCCGGTGGCGATCAGGGCTTCACGCTGCTCGTCCAGCTGCGCCACGCCCAGCGTGTAGCCCCCCATGTTCGAGAGCGCCTCGTCGAACGCGTCGAGGTTCGCCGAGAGCCCGGGTGCAAGGTCCTCCAACTCCGCCGGGCTGTCGACGCTCTGGAGCGCTGTTCCGAAGCTCTGCAGGGCGGCCGCCCCCGCCGTGAGGTCCTGGATGTACTGCGCGACCCCTCCGGTGAGCACCGGAACGTCGTCGTCCGTCGTGGGCTCGTCCGTCGTGGTGTCGGGCGATGTGGACTCGTCGTCGTTTCCGCAGACCTCGAGGCCCAGCTCGACGGCGAGCTCGTCGGCACGGTTGCCGAGATCCTCGAGCTGCGGCGCCTCCGCGGTGAGCACGGTCGTGGCGTTCTCGCCGTCGGCGATGCGCTGCTGGATGACCTCGAAGCGATCCACGAGCTGATTGAGGACGTCGACCGCCTCTTCGTGCTCGTCCTCGAGCTCCTCGGGCGGGTCGAGGTCATCCAGCTCGTCGATCTGCTCGCGCTGGGCCGCGATGAGCGCCAGAAGGCCCTCGGATGTGGTGACGTCGAAGTTCTCCGTGGCCTCGTCGGTCGCAAGACAGATCGCGTCGGCCTGGTCGCGGTACTCGTCGGAGCTGAGACGGTCGCTGCTGCCGCCACACCCCGCGGCGATCAGCGTGGCCGCCACTCCCGCAGCGGCGAGGCCGGCGAGGCGCCGGCGGCGGGTAAGAGGCTTGAGCACCGGGATCTCCTTCGGGACGACGTCCGTCCGCGCGACCCTATCAGCGGGCGCCGACAGGATAGAGTCGTGCACGCCATCGTGGCCGCCGCCAGGGTGGCCGCCCTCGGGACAGCTCGACCGGGCGCGGCTCGCCCCAGGGCTGCTCGGACCAACCACTCGCCCGGAGGTTCCCCATGCCCGTCCCACCGGCCGTGGTCGACTCGCTCAACGCCCAACTGGGGCGCGAGCTTGAGGCCCACCTCCAGTACCTGGCGATCTCGAGCTACTTCGATGCCGAGGCCCTCCCCCAGCTGGCCGCGTTCTTCGCGGCTCAGGCCGCCGAGGAGCACGAGCACGCGACGAGATTCCTGGGCTATATCCAGGACGTCCGCGGACCCGTCGCGATCCCCGCGCTTCCCGCTCCTCAGGGCGAGTTCGAGAGCGCGGAGGAGGCTGTGGCGCTCGCGTTGACCGCCGAGGAAGACGTCACCGAGCGCATCCACGCGATCGTCGATCTGGCCGCCGAGGCTCGCGACCACGCCACGGGGGTCTTCATCGAGTGGTTCGTCACGGAGCAGGTGGAAGAGGTCTCGACCATGTCGGACCTGCTCTCGGTTGTACGCCGGGCCGGCAGGAACATCCTGCTGGTGGAGGACTACATCGCTCGCGGGGGCAGCGGCGCGGGCCCTCCGGTCGAGGGTTAGAGGCTGTCTCAGAATGACGGTCCACGACCGTCTGCTGGCTGCAAACCGTCGCGAGGCGGTGTCATCTCATCGGGGCGATGCCCTACGGCATCACACCCTCCCTGCTTCCTTGCCTCGCTCGGTTTTCGCCGCAGGCCGGCCGCGGTTCACTCTGAGACAGCCTCTTCGCGGAACCGTCCCGGCCCCGCGGGGTCAGCTGGCGTTGTAGAGGTAGAGGATCCGGTCCCCGGCGTGGAGTTCCTGGGTGCGCGGGTCGTCGAAGCGCAAGACCTCTGCGTCGCGTACTACGCCCAAGATGAGGTGCTCCGGGTTGAGGTTCGAGCGCGCCCCGATCTCACTCTCGTCGATCGGGCGTTCGGCGATGTCGAGGCCCTGACCGGTCGCCAGGAGATCCTCGAGGATCCTGACGAGCCGCGGCGCCTCGGTGGCCAGGCCGAGCAGGCGGCCCGCCGCCTCCGCGGAGGTGATGACGGAGTCCGCGCCGCTCTGGCGGAGCAGGTCGGCATTCTCCTGCTCGCGCGCGGCGGCCACGATCGTCAGGCGCCGTTGGACCATCTGCCGCGCGGTGAGGGTGATGAGCACCGCCGCCTCGTCCGCATCGGGCGCGATGACGAGAGCCTGCGCCGCAGCGATTCCGGCCTCCTCCAGGACGGACGTGCGCGCGGCGTCGCCGAGGATCGACACCAGCCCGGACGCGGCAGCCTCCTCGACGGCTTGCCGGTTGCGGTCGATGACGAGCATCCGCTGGCGAGGGACGCCTCGGTCGAGCAGCACGCGCACCGCGCTCTTTCCCTTGACGCCGAAGCCGACGATGACGAAGTGGTCTTTCAAGCGGGCCTTCCAGCGACCTTGACGGATCCGTGTGCGCAGGGTACCCGTGGCGAGCTCGAAAACTGAGCCAAAGAGGATGATGAGGAAGACGACACGGGCGGGCGTCACCAGGAAGCTGTCGACGAGCCGGGAGGAATCGGTGACCGGAACGATGTCCCCGTAGCCGGTCGTCGTGACGCTGACCGTGGCGTAGTAGAAGGCTTCGAGCGGGCCGATCGCGCCGCCCGTCACGTCCTCGTAGGAGCCGCGCTGGAGCAGCACCAGCACCATGACGAAGGTGATGATGCCAACCGCGATCGCGACGCGGACGAGGGCCTGGCGGAGGGGGTCGCGCCCTTCCCGCACGGGCAGCCTCAGGAGGGCGCCGGACGGCTTGGACATTCGCCCAGACTACTCGCCGCCGCCGCCCGGCGGTTCGCTACGATGCCCCGGCCGAGACGCGTGACAATGAGCGAGAAGCCACCCCACACCGAGCGCCGAGCCCACCCCCGGGTCTACGTGGGCCTGGCGGCCCGCGTCTCCGCGGGCGGGCAGCAGGTCGACGCCGTCAGCGTCGACATCAGCGAGGGCGGCGTGCTTCTGTCGGGGTCGGACTTTCCGTCGGCGGACCGTGTGCGCATCGAGATCGAGCTGGCGGAGATGGGCTGGCACGCCATCGAGGCCGATGTGGTCCGCCGGGAAACCGGCGACGACACCCGTCTGGCGGCGCGATTCGCCGAGATCGCGACGGACGGCGGGCGCGAGGCCATCCGGGCATTCTTCGACGCGCAACTCAATCGCCGGGGCGCACGGCCGGAGGACGAGCGGCCCGGCTGAGGGCCGAGAGGCCGTCTCAGACTGAGCCGCGGCCGCCCTGCTGCGAAAACCGAGCGAGGCAAGGAAGCGAGGAAGGCGCCCTCCCCTGGGGCATCGCCCCGGGGCGACGACACCGCATCGCGACGGTTGTGAGGCCGGCAGGCGGCCCTGGACCGTCATCTTGAGACGGCCCCTAGGCCTCGATGTCGATCAGGCGCCCTTGCTCGCCGTCGAAGGGCTGGCGCTCCCGCTCCCGCCCGTCGTGATCGTCGTCGGGGTCGCGCCCGCGGTCGGACTCCTCCGCCTCGGGGGCCGTCGCGACCTGGCGCGCCTTCGCCCGGTCGGCCCGCTCGCCGGCCGCCACGACGATTCCCGTCTGGACGTTGCGCTCGATGATGCCCTGGGCATGCCGAAGAGCCTCGGAGATGCCGGCTTTGTGCGTGGCGTCTACGAAGGGCATCGCTCGGCTTGGTGTCGACGTTGGCTCATGGAACCTCGCGGGGCCGTCGGTGCGAGTTCCCGCCAATGGGGTATCGGTGCCGGCGCCCGTGGCCATGAGCGATACGGAGGGCCGCCGAGCGGCCGCCGCCGCCAGATCTGCCACCGTTCGCGACCGTGGTAGATCGCAGAACGAAGATCGTGGCGACGCTGGGGCCCGCGACCGACGCGCCCGGCATGATCGAGAGGCTGATCGATGTCGGCCTGGATGCCGCGCGCATCAACACCGCCCACGGCACGCCCGAGGGCTGGCGTCGGCAGGCGGCAGAGCTGCGTGCCGCGGGCGCGGCGGCCGGACGCCAGGTCGCGCTCCTCGTGGACATCGCGGGGGCGAAGCTGCGGTTGGTCGCCGGCGTGCGCCCGCGGGAGGTGCTCGCCGGCGAGACCGTCACGTTCAGGGGGGGGTCGGACGCCGGTGAGGGGCTGCTCGCCGTGGACTGGCCGAAGCTCGTCGACGCCGTCACTCCCGGCGTCTCGGAGATCGTCGTCGGCGACGGGACGCCGCGCTTCTCGGTGGTCACGACGATCGAGGGCGACATTCGGTGCAGCTGCGTGCGGCCGGGAAGGATCGAGCCCCGGAAGGGCGTCTTCGTGACCCACGCTCGGGCCGAGCTGCCCCCGCTCGACGAGCGGGACATCGCCGACCTGACCGTCGCCGCCGAGCTGGACGCCGACTTCGTCGCCCTGTCGTTCGTGCGGTCCGGCCAGGACGTGCGACGGCTTAGGAGCGTGCTCGAGTCGCTGGGCTCACGGGCCCGCGTCATCGCGAAGATCGAGAGGATCGAGGCATTCGACGCGCTCGACGAGATCCTCGCGGTGTCCGACGGGGTCATGGTGGCGCGCGGCGACCTGGGCGTTCGGGCGGGCGTCGCGCGCGTGCCGCTGCTTCAGAAGAGCATCATCCGCCGCGCGGTGGCCAGCGGGAAGCTGGCGATCACCGCCACCCAGATGCTCGAGTCGATGATCACCACCCCGGCTCCGACGCGGGCCGAGGCGGCCGATGTGGCGAACGCCATCTTCGACGGCACCTCCGCCGTCATGCTGTCGGCCGAGACCGCGATCGGCAGCTACCCGGTCGAGTCGGTCCAGGTCATGAGCGAGATCGCCCTCCACGCGCAGTCCGAGCCTCTCTACCACCAGGACATCGAGGCGCCGGTCTCCAGCCGCGCCGAGGCGGTCATGCAGTCGGCCGTCCTGCTGGCCCGGCAGGTCGACGCCGCGGCAATCGTGGTTCCCACCACCAGCGGGGGCTCGGTGCGCGCGGCGGCGAAGTACCGACCCGAGCGCCCCCTCATCTCCCTTTCCCGCGACGTCGGCGTCGCTCGCCAGCTCGCGCTCGACTGGGGGGTGGTGCCCGACATCATGCCCCGGGAGGCGGGGTCGGCGGAGGAGTTCGTCGACCTCATGGTTCAGCGGGCCGCCGAGGCGGGCCGCCTGGAGCGCGGTGACCAAGTCGTGGTCGCGTACGGGAGCACTCGCGACCACGCCGGCTCCACGAACGTCATCGTCCTTCGGCAGATCGGCGAGCCGGCCCTCTAGCGAACCGCGAACAGCATGTCGACGCCGCTCTGGTGCGCTATCGCGTAGGCGGGCCGATGCGAGCCGGGGCGAAAGACGACCGAGAGCCGCATGCCGTCGGCCAGCGCGAGCTCGCGCGGGAGCTTGCGAAAGCGGACCGCGTGCCCGTTGCCGGAGTCGGTGGCGAGCAGCATTCGGTAGTCGATTCGCCACCATCGTCGATCGAGCCCCGGACGCTCGATCAGCGTGGCGCCGACGATCGCCGCGAACTCGTCGCGGCAGCCGGGGCACCGCAGGGCAAGCTCGTCCCCGCCCGGATCATCGACGCGGCTGATCGTCGAGCACGTCGGGCAGGGAATGTCCCGTTGCCGCCGCCGGCCCCCGGTGGGCCCGGCCCCGTTCGCCTGGGCGTCGAGGCGCGTCATGCGGTCGTAGCGCCGCCGCGCCGACGGGTCGCCGAGGACCTGCCAGGCGGCGTTGAGGCGCTTGCTCATCTCCCCGGCCCGCTCGCGATGCTCCCCTTCGCGAAAGCGGTCCGGGTGGAAGGCCAGCAGTCGAAAGCGCCAGGCCTCCTCGATGCGCTCGCGGGGGGCGTCGCGATCGACCCCGAGCGTCGCGTAGTGGTCGTCGGTGCTCATCTCCTCACAGGATGACGGGTTCCGCTACGGGACGTCGCATCCCGGCTCGGGGAGAAGCGTCTCGCCCGGGCCGAGCCTCAGGAAGAGCGTGATCGTCGCGCTCACCGCGACCTCCTCTCCGGCCGCCGGGTCGCTTCCCGTGACGGGCCCGGGGGCTTCCGCGACGGGAGCGTTCGAGCGGGCCAACTCGGGGGTCAGGAAGCGCCCGCACACGCGGTCGATGGCGGCCTGGGCGGTGAGTCCCTCGACCTCGGGGACGACGACGCGGTCCTCGGCGCCACACGCCGACAGGCCGACGACGATGGCCGTCACGGCCAGAAGAAGGGGCCATCGCCAGATGGCGCGACGTCTCCGCGGCCGTGGGATCCTCATGCCGCGGGGCCGCAGCGGCCCCCGACGAGGGTGTCGCGGCCGGCGTTCGCGCGGGGCGTGTCGTCCTGGTTGCCGCCGCTCACGCCGCTGTTGCCACCGCACGTCGTCGGCGCCGCCGCGACCGCCCCTGCGGCAATGGCGAGGAGGCGCGATGTCCTTGGAGTGGCCTTCGAGAGCACGCCGTTCCCCTGACTGTCCGCGGGAGCCTATCCCCCGGGCGCGGGCTCACGCCAGAGCGAACTGTGCCGCGGGCGCGGCCTTCGGCGACCGCTTGCCCTGGCCCCACCCACCGGCAATGGGGTCGGCCCGCGCCCTATGCTGCGCACCATGTACAGCGGACCGGCCGTACTCGAGACGCCCCTGGAGCGGATCGATGTGCGGGCGGAGCTCTGGATGCGTCCGCCCAGGGGAATCATGTTGGGAGCGTGGGGCGGCCCCCTCGTCGGGGATTATCGGCTTGTCCGGGTGGTCGGGGAGGGGGGTACCACGATCGTTCTTCCCGATGGTCGCCGCGGCGACGTCGTCATCAAGCGAGCCGACCCGGACGGGCGCGCGGTGCTCGCGGGAA
>JAUVQP010000007.1 GCA_030598075.1 Miltoncostaeaceae bacterium
ACGAGCGATGCCTCGCGCCGCCGTGCCAGGTCGACCACGTACCGGCACGCGTCCGCGCCGTCCGGAGCTCGGTACACGTGCCCACCGGCCTGGCGGACGCGCTCCTCGAGCAGCTCGATCAGCTCCGGCAGGTCCCGAATGCTCCGCTCTCGGATCTCGCGGCCGCGCTCGCGCATCTCGGCGAAGGGGTGGATCTCGCCCATGCGGCGGCGTCCCGCCGCCCAGCTCGCGGCCGACGAGCGAAGGTTGCCGCCCAACTCGGCGTCCGCGACCGCATCGCGAGAGCGCTGTCGAAGGGACCCGCGGACATCCTCGTAGGTGACCGGGCGGCGGTCCTTCATGCGTCGAGCAGCTCCGCGAGATGCCGCACCCGCAAGGGGATTCCGACGCGACGCGCCCTTCCCGCGATGTGCATCAGACAGCTTGCGTCGCAGGCGATCAGCTCCTCGGCTCCCGCCGCGGCCGCGTTTCGCGCCTTGTCCTCTCCGAGCCGTCCCGAGACCTCCGGGTACGTGACGCTGAAGGCGCCGCCGAAGCCGCAGCAGACCTCCTGCCCCTCCATCTCGCGTAGCTCGATCTCCGGCATCTCGCCGAGCACCGTGCGCGGGCTCTCGCGCTCCCCCAGGATGCGCAGCATGTGGCAGGAGTCGTGGTAGGTCACCGAGCCGGTCGCGTCCGGTCGGGGCGCCAGACCGTTGCGTGCGACGAACTGCGAGAACTCGACCACCCGCTCGGCGAGTCGGTGCGCCTCGGCCTCGCGCCCCGTCCCGGCGAACAGCTCGGGATATGCGTGTCGGAGCATCGCCGCGCACGACCCGGACGGAACCACCACCGGCTCGTCGCCGGCGAATGCCCGGAGGGTCCGCTCGGCGACCGGCCGGGCCTGGTCGGGAAAGCCGATGCTCCAGCCCGGCTGCCCGCAGCACGTCTGGCCGGGCGGCACCACGACGTCCACGCCGCAGCGGCGGAGGACGTTCCGGGCCGATCGGGCGACCGATGGCGCCACCAGGTCCGAGAGGCACGTCCGCATGAGGAGGACCCGCACGGGGCGAGTGTAACGGCCGAGCCGGTGCTCGACGGCGGCGCTCAAGCCCCCGCCCGTGCGGGTCGAGAAGCGGGGTGTGGGGTTGCTACAATCACCACGGGCCCGATCCAGTTTCGACGGAGCGACGCCCTGTCAGCAAGCGAGCCGCGGACCCGGTGGACCGCGTCAAAAACCGGGAAACACGTAGCTGCGGAGTCTTCTCCGAAGCTCGCTCTCGCCGCCTAAACAGCGAGTAGAGAGTCGTCGGCCTCCCTCCGGGTCGTGAGGGGGACCACCGGCGTCAGCCAGCGGCCCTCATCCGCCAGCAACGGCACTCGGCTGTCGGAGTAGCACGCAGGAGAGCCTGGTGAGGGAGCGGTTGGTCGGCAGTGACGCCCCTCGCGAGATCCTCACCGCCGACTGCGCTCGGAGAAACTGACGGGGACACGCTTTCGGACGCCGGGGCAGTGCCGGCCGGGTCCACTGGGATCAATCGCGATCCGCGCTCCATCGATGGGGTCTCGCACGACGAGGCCCCATCGAGACACCTGCCGTCCGTCGTCGACCACGGCGAGCGTGTCTCGACGGAGCCCTAGGGTCGCCGATCGCTCGCGTCCTTGCCGGAGAGCCTCTCGTCCACCGGCCGCCGAAAGACCAGCATCGACCGAAGTCGTTTGGAGAGCGTGTCGTGCTCGCCGCGCCCGTCGGACGCCGAGTCGTCGTCGTAGAGGCCGGCTCTGACGCGGGGCCACTCGGAGGCCATCTCGGCGCCGAAGAGGATGATGTTCGATGAGACCCAGACGAAGAAGAGAAACGAGATCACGGCGCCCAGCGAGCCGTAGACGACGTTGTAGTTGCTGAAGTTCGAGAAGTAGATCGTCAGGCCGGTCTTGGCGACCTCGAAGAGGAGCGCGGCGGCGAGCGCGCCGATCCAGACGTCTCCAACGCGGGTGCGCACCGCGGGCAGCACACGGTAGATGACCAGGAAGGTGACGAAGGACAGCACGATCGGCAGCAGGATCGACGCGCCGCGGACCAGGATGGGATGCACGGCACCGCTGACATCGAGCAGCGACCCGCCGAGCGCCGTGAGCACGACCGACCCGATGAGCACCGCGGAGAAGAGGAACACGACGATCAGGTCGACGAGTTTGCCGAGGGCGAACGGGCGACGACGGCTGACGTCCCAGGCGACGTCGAGCCCCGCCCGGAGCGCGGTCATCGTGAGGGACGCCGACCACATCAGCCCCACCAGACCGAGGATTCCGATCGCGCCGACACCCTTGGCCACCCGTTGGAGCTGATCTCGGAGGTCCGCCTCGGCCTCGTCGCTGAGGACGACTACCCGGCTGATCTGGTCCACCAACTCGTCGCGAACGCTGTTGTCGGAGACGAAGAGGCTGCCGACGCCCACCACCAGCAGCAGCAGCGGAAAGATCGAGAAGAGGACGTAGTACGACATGGCCGCGGCGAAGCTCGTGCAGCGGTCGTGGGCGAACTCCTTCGCCGACCGGACCACGAGGATCCCGAGATGCCGGAGCAGTGGCCGGGCGTCGCCGGCGATGCGCGAGACGAGGCGCATGGTCTGAGCGTAGCGTCGGTCCTCGACGAGGCCTGCGCCATCCGAGGTGCTATCTCTACGGGTGTGGGGGCCGTTGACAGCTTCACCTGGCACGACGGCGAACGGGTCATCCGTTTCGGCGAGGGCTCGCTCGCGGACGCCCCCCGGCTGATCGGTCCCGCCCCCTACATCGTGTTCACCACGGAGCGTGCGCGCTCTGCGGCACCGTTGATCGTGGAGCGTGCCGAGGTCGTCCACCTGGTGGGCCCGGGCAACGTGGACGATCTGGCCGCGGAGCTTCGGCCCCGGGTCTTCGCGACCACGATCGTCGCGCTGGGCGGTGGACGGGTCATCGACGTGGCGAAAGCTCTCGCGGCCGCGGATCCCCCTCGGCGGGTGGTCGCCGTCGCGACGACGCTGTCCGGCGCCGAGATGACGGCCATCCACCGACACGCGGCGGACGTGCCGGCCAGCGCGCCGACCGTGCGTCCCGCGGTCGTGATCAACGACCCCGCCCTGTCCGCGTCGCAGCCCGAGGCGGCGATGCTCGCGAGCGCGATGAACGCCCTCGGCCACGCGGCCGAGGCGCCGCTGACGGTCTATGCCAACCCGGTGACGACCATGGCGGCCGATCGCGCGCTCCACCTCGTCGAGTCCGCCGTCGACCCGCTCGACCGACGGGCGCTCGCGCTGGCGGCGCTGCTCGGCGGCTACGCCATCGGGGGCGCGGCCTACGGGTTGCACCACGTCCTCAGCCAGACGCTGGTTCGCTACGCCGGCCTCGGTCATGGGCCGGCCAACGCCGCCCTGCTCGCGCACACCGCCGAGGCACTCGCCGAGGGTCGCCCGGACCGCGCCGAGCAACTGGGGCGCGTCGTCGCGATCGCGAGGCGGGTCGCGCCGCGGGCCGGGGTGGCGCGGCTCCGGGACCTCGGCGTGGAGGAGGGCTCCCTCGCCGACCTCGCCGAGCGGGCCACGCGGCGCCGTGAGCTTGACCTCACGCCGCCGCGGCTGAGCGCGGCGCGGGTCGAGCAGCTCTACCGGTCCGCGTTCTAGTGCCGTGTCAGGGAACCATGGCGTGTTCTGGCCGCGAAAACCCCGCGGGGCAAGGACGCGGCGTCATCGCCATGGTTGAGCCCATGGCGATGACCGAGGACCCCGCATCCGCGATGGTTTGCGGCGAGGAAGAACGGGGCAAAGGCTTCCTGACACGGCACGAGATGTAGCCCGCGTCCAGCGGACCCACGTCGTGCTCTCCCGGCGCCTCTGTGCGCCCGGTCACGGGCGCCGGTCGGCCCGCGGCGGACGCTCGCTCCCCCCGGCCGGGCACGCTCGTGCCCATCCCGGGCTCTAGTCCAGCAAGACGATGTCGGCGAGGGGACACGAGCCCGGGGCTCCGGGCGGCGGTCGGTTGACTTCCCGCTCGAGCTCGCGCGAGCGGGTGCGCACCGCCGGCTGGCTCTGCAGCCAGGCTTGAAGGCGATCGACGGCCTCCGCTGCGCCGACGCGGCGCACGAAGGCACCGGGGCCGGGCGAGCCTCCGTGGTAGGCGGTCGCCGCATCGGCCCAGTCGACCAGGAGCAGCCGGAGCTGCTCGTCGAGCGTGCGGCCCTGGTGCGTTCGGGCCCTCCGCTGGCGAAGGCGCGCCGCCGCCTCGCGTGCTCGGCGGTCCGCACGACGGATCGCGCGAAAGACGGGGCCGAGGCGCGGTCGGTTGTCGTCGCGGAACAGATCTGCCGCGCGACGGGTCCCGCGGAGGGCTCGCGCGGTGTGCCGCGAGGTGGTCCGGCGGTCGGCGCGAAGGGCGCTGCACAGGTGTGCGTCCGGCGCGGGTCGCGCGACGAACGTGATGAGCGCCCGCCACGCGGGCTGGGCCGGGGGGGCGGTCTGGCACGCGGCCGCCAAAAGCTCGGCCGAGATGGAGGGGTCGACCCGATGGCCCGCGCCAAGGAGCGAGTCCCGAAGCGCGGCGGCGCGCTGCCGCCGTTCGGAGGGCGTGCCGTCGAGCAGGTCGCCGCAGCGGCCGAGCCCCGGCGGCGTGCGCCCCAGCGTCTCGACGGCGCGGATGGTCGAGTCTCGATCGCGGACGCGCTCACCGCCGGCGCCGGCGACGGCCAGCGCGACGCCGACCACGGCGGCGACGACCGCGACCGCGGCCCCCGCGGCGAGAGACAACCTCATCTCGGCGATCTCGTCACGCGCTCACCGTCGCGATCCGCCACGTGTGGAAGAATCGCGGCAGTGACCGCGGGCGACATCCGGACGCTCGTGACCGACGCGGGCCGCGCGGCGCGCGACGCCAGCGCGTCGCTCGCCGCCGCGGCTCCGGCGACCGTGCGGAGGGCCCTCGTGGCGCTCGCGGAGAATCTCAGGGCGGAGGCTCCGGCGATCCTCGCCGCGAACGCAGCCGATGTCGAGGCCGCCGAGGGCGAGCTGCCCGAGGCGGGCGCCGACCGGCTGCGGCTCGGACCCGATCGGCTGAGCGACCTGGCCGAGTCGATCGCGATCCTCGCCGATGCTCCGGACGCCGAGACGACGCTCGGCCGGCATGAGCTGGCGGACGGGACCGTGGTGGAGGAGCGTCGGCGGCCCGTCGGGGTCATCGGCGCCAACTACGAGGCGCGCCCGAACGTCACCGTCGACGTGGCCTCTCAGCTCCTCAAGTCTCGCAACGCTGGGGTGCTGCGGACGGGGCGCGCGGCGCTGGGCACCTCCATCGCCCTGATGGAGCGAGCCATAACCCCGGCCCTCGCGGCCGCCGGCCTCGACCCCGGAGCGGTGCAGCTTCTGCGCACGCCCGACCGAGCGGCCGCTCGCGAGCTCGTCTCGCACGCCGACCTCATTCCGTTGGTCATCCTGCGTGGAAGCGGCGAGACGACGGCCGAGCTCGCCGCTCGCGCGGCCGCCCACGGGGTGCGCACGCTGGCCCACGCGGAGGGGGGAGGCGTCCTGTACGTCGACCGGGCGGCCGACCTCGACGCGGCGCTGGATCTCGTACGGGAAAGCCTCGACCGACTCGGTGTGTGCAACCGGCTCAACCTGTTGCTCGTCGCCGACTCCCGCTTCCATGACGTGCTCCCGCGCCTTGCGGGGCTGCTCGACGAGTTGGGGATTCGCGCCTCGCTGCCTCCCCACGACCACCCGCGGGGACACGAGTGGGCGCTCGACACCGGCAACGAGGCCACCCTGACGATCGACCGGGCGATGGGCCCGGCCGACGCCGCGCGGATCGCCAACCGAGAGACGTCGGGGCTCGCGGCGGCCATCGCGACGGATGATCCGGCCGCCGCCGAGGAGTTCATCGCCGCCTACGCCGGCACCGGCGCCTTCTGGAACGCGTCCACCCGTCTGCTCGACGGCTTCAAGCTTCTCGCGGCGCCCGAGACGGGCATCAACGTCGATCATGTGCCGGGCCCGCGGGGGCCCGTGACGTACCGAGACCTGGCTCTGCGCCAGTACGTCGTCACCCGCCCCTCGCGATGACCGCATCGGGCTCCCGATCCACCGTGGGTCGCCCCAAGGGCGCGGGGCAGCCCTGCTACTATCCTCAAGCCCGCCGACGGCGGGCCTCGCACTGGTGATCAGCCTCACACCCAACAAGCCCGCGTCGCGCCCGCGCCGACCCCACCTCAGCAGCCACGGAGGCGGGGTCTGAGGTACCGCCAGGAGCCTCGTGCCTCCTAGGCGCGGAGGGCCCGACAACCGCCCGCCGGCCGGCCCGGCTACGCGCATCAACGAGGCCATCCGGGTCGATGAGGTCCGCCTGATCGACGAGGAGGGAGAGAACCACGGCGTGTTGCCCATCGGGGAGGCCCAGGCGCGCGCGAGCGGTGTGGGCCTCGACCTGGTCGAGGTGGCGCCCGAGGCCGCTCCGCCGGTCGTTCGCATCATGGACTACGGCAAGTGGCGCTACGAGCAGGAGCAGAAGGCCAAGCAGGCGCGGCGGCACCAGAGCACGATCACCGTCAAGGAGATCAAGTTTCGCCCGAAGATCGACGAGCACGACTACGCCACCAAGAAGGGGCACGTCGAGCGCTTTCTGCGCCACAGGGACAAGGTCAAGGTCACGATCATGTTTCGCGGCCGCGAGGTCTTGCATCCCGAGCGCGGTGAGGCCATCCTTCTGAAGCTCGCCGACGAGTTGAGCGAGTTGGCCGACATCGAGAGCAAGCCGAACTTGGACGGCCGGAATATGATCATGATGCTCGCGCCCGGCAAGGGTGTCGGCGAGGAGGAGCCCTCCAAGCCCGAGCCCACGACCGCGAAGTCAGGCTGATATGCCGAAGATGAAGTCCAACCGCGCCACCAAGAAGCGGTTCCGCGTCACCAAGGGCGGGAAGGTTCTCTACGCCAAGGCGGGGCTGCGTCACAACCTGGGCAACATGCGCGGCAAGGATCGGCGCCGGCTCGCCAGGCTTGCGCCGGTCGCCGACGAGCACCGCGACAGCGTTCTCCGGCTTTTGGGGAAGAGGTAGCCCGTCGCCCGCGTCAAACGATCCGTGGCGGCGCGCAAGAAGCGCCGCAAGATGCTTGCGCTGGCCAGCGGCTACTGGGGCACCAAACACTCCTCGTACAAGCGGGCGAAGGAGCAGGTCCAGCGGTCCGAGCGCTACGCGTACCGGGACCGGCGACGTCGCAAGCGGGACTTCCGTCGCCTTTGGATCCTGCGCATCAACGCGGCCGCTCGCGAGAACGGGCTCACGTACGGCCAGTTCATGCACGGACTCGGTCTGGCCGGCGTGGAGCTGAACCGCAAGATCCTGGCCGAGCTGGCCGTTGACGAGCCCGAAGCCTTCGCCGGCCTCTGCGAGCGAGCCCGCGAGGCCCGCGCCGCGGCTTCGTAGGGCCACCTCCGCCCGCAACCCGGCGCTCCGTCTTGCGCGGGCGCTGCAGACGAAGAAGGTGCGGCGCGAGCGGCGTTTGCTCCTCGCCGAGGGCGAGGACCTGATCGAGGCCGGCCTGGCCCGCGGGGCGATCCCGGTCGCCTTGATGCTGGACGAGGAGCGCGTCGGTGCCGACGACCCGCTCATCGCGGCGACGTCGGATCTCTCGGAGCGCTATCTCGTCGCGCCGGCCCTGCTCGGCCGTTCCAGCACGCTCGCCACACCGCCGCGGGCGATGGCGATCTTCCGCCAGCCCGAGGACCGTGGCTTTCGCGACGTGGCGTTCCCGCCGTCCCTGGGCGTTTGGCTGACCGCGGTGGCCGATCCGGGCAACGTGGGCACGCTGCTGCGCACCGCCGCGGCCCTCGGCGCCGACTGGCTCGCTCTGGGCCCCGGCTCCGCGGACCCATTCCACCATCGTGCCGCTCGGGCGGCCATGGGCGCAACGTTCGCCCTGCCTCTGCTGATCGGGGTTCGCGCCGCCGACCTGGCGACCCGCGAGGGCTTTCGCGTTATCGCCGCCGCCCCTCGGGGTGGGGCTCCCCCGTGGGAGATCGACTTCGGGCGGCCCTCGATCCTCGCGCTTGGCGCCGAGCGCGCGGGGGTCGAGCCCGCGTTGGGCGGTTTTCCGGCGGACCGGACCGACTGGGTCACGATCCCCCAGACCGAGGGCGCCGAGAGCCTCAACGTCGCGGCTGCCGGGGCCGCGCTGCTCGCCGAGGCCTCGCGTCAGCGGGCCGGCGCCTCGGGGTGATGTACCCTGCCGAGCCGGTGACGGAGACCGAGGAGCTGGCGCAGATCGAGCAATCCGCGCTGCGCGATGTCAGCTCGGCGTCGACGCTCGACGACCTCGCGGCCGCTCGCGTCCGTCATACCGGCCGGCGCAGTCGGCTGGCCGAGATCCTCGGGTCGATCGGCAGCCTTGCGGCTGTCCGTAGAGGCGAGGTCGGCAGGGCGGCGAACCTCGCGCGGCGGGCGATCGAGTCGGCCCTCGACGCTCGCCAGAAGGCGCTGGACGAGGAGGAGCTCGGGGCGCGTCTGGCGGAGGACGCCGCGGACGTCACCCTGCCGGGAGATCCGCATCCGATCGGGGCGCTGCACCTCGTCCACCAGATCCGCCTGGAGATCGAGGACATCTTCCTCGCTCTCGGCTACGAGATCGCCGACGGACCCGAGGTCGAGACCGGCTATCACAACTTCACGGCGCTCAACATGCCCGAGGGACATCCCGCCCGATCGCTCACGGACACGTTCTTCGTCGACGGCCATCCGGATCGTGCGCTTCGCTCGCAGACCTCTCCCGTGCAGATCCGCGTTCTCGAGCGGCGCGACCCGCCCGTCTACGTCATCGCGCCCGGCGCCGTGTACCGCCGCGACGACGTCGATGCCACGCACAGCCCGATGTTCCACCAGCTCGAGGGGCTGGCCGTCGACCGCGACCTGACCATGGCCCATCTGAAGGGCACTCTCCTTCACCTCGTACGCGAGCTCATCGGGGATCACGAGGTGCGTCTGCACCCCGATTTCTTCCCGTTCACGGAGCCGTCGGTGCAGGTGCAGGTGCGCTGGGCGGATCGCCACGGGACGGCTCGCTGGCTGGAGCTTCTGGGCGCCGGTATGGTCGACCCCAACGTTCTCCGCGCCTGTGACGTGGACCCGGAGCGCTGGCAGGGGTTCGCGTTCGGCGCCGGGCTCGACCGGCTGGCGATGGTGCGCCACGGCGTGCCCGACCTGCGGCTGCTGTTCGAGAGTGACCTGCGCTTCTTGGAGCAGTTCCGGTGAGGCTCCCGCTGGGTTGGCTCGCCGACTTCATCGACCCCGGTCTGACCGCGGAGCAACTGGCGGAGCGCATCCACCTCACCTCGATGCCGGTGGAGGACATCGAGGTGATCGGCGTCCCCTCCGACGACGGCAACCTGGACGCCTTTCGCGTCGGACACGTGGGCGACGTGGCTCCCCATCCGCACGCCGATCGCCTGCGGCTCTGTCGCGTGGACGTCGGGGACGGCCGGCTGCGCCAGATCGTCTGCGGCGCGCCGAACGTGGCGAAGGGTCAGCGCGTGCCCGTCGCCCTGCCCGGAGCCCGCCTTCCCGGAGCGGACGGGCCTCTCAAGAAGGCCACGCTGCGCGGCGAGGAGAGCCTCGGGATGATCCTCTCCGAGACGGAGCTCGGCCTTGGGGAGGACTCGGCGGGGATCGTGGTGCTCTCGGGCGACCCCGCGCCCGGCACCCCGCTCGCCGACGTTCTCGCGCTCGGCGAGACCGTCCTGGACATCGAGGTCACGTCCAACCGCCCGGATCTGACGTCGGTCTACGGATGGGCGCGCGAGGTTCACGCGATCACCGGGAGGGACCTGGCGCCGCTCGACGAGACCGAGCCCGCCGCCGAGGGGGAGGGGCACGTCTCGGACCACGTGTCGCTTCGCGTCGAGGCACCCGACCTCTGCCCGCGGTACACGGCTCGCGTGCTGAGCGACGTTCGTGTCCGTCCGTCACCCGCGTGGCTGCGCGTCCGTCTGGAGGCGGCCGGGATGCGCGCGATCAACAACGTCGTGGACGTCACCAACTACGTCATGTTGCTCACCGGCCAGCCGCTTCACGCCTTTGACCTCGACCGGGTGCGCGGACGGCAGATCGTGGTGAGGAGGGCCACGGCGGGGGAGCCCGTCACCACTCTGGACGGTCAGGAGCGCGTTCTGGACGACCGGATGCTGGCCATCGCCGACGCCGAGCGGCCCCAGGTGATCGCGGGGATCATCGGCGCGGCGGACGTCGAGGTCCACGACGGGACCACGCGGGTCCTGCTCGAGGCGGCGACCTTCGATGGTCCGACCACCTACGAGACGTCGGTCAGGTTGGGCGTGCGGAGCGAGTCCAGCGCCCGTTTCGAGAAGGGGCTTCCGCCGGAGCTGCCGGCGCGGGCGATGGCGATCGCCTGCCGCATGCTCATCGAGCTCTCCGATGCCCGGCTGGTCCCCGGCGAGCTGGATGCGGCCGAGCCGCTGCCCGAGACGCCGACCGTCGAGCTTCGGCATGCGCGCCAGGCTGCGTTGACAGGCATCGCGGTGGACCCCGGTGAGTCTGCCGAGACGCTCCGCCGCCTGGGGTGCGAAGTCGAGGAGGGCCCGGACCGCCTTCGTGCCACACCGCCTTTCGATCGCCGTGCCGACCTCGTGCGCGAGGCCGACCTGATCGAGGAGGTCGTGCGCATTCACGGGCTCGATGCGATTCCCGAGGAGCTGCCGCGCATCGTCGGTCGCGGCCGGCGCACGCCGGCGCAGCGCCTCGTCGAGCGGCTCGCCCGCCGGGCCGTCGACCTCGGGATGAGCGAGGCCATCACCTACACGATGGTCCCCGAGGACGACGTCGAGCGTCTGGGGATCGCCGCGGACGACCGGCGCCGCGATCCTGTGCGCCTCGTGAACCCGATCAGCGAGGAGATGGCGGTCATGCGCCGGTCCATGCTGCCCGGGCTGCTGCGCGCCGCCGTGCACAACCAGGCGCGGCAGCGCGCGGACGGCGGCCTCTTCGAGGTGGGGCGCACCTATGCGCCGCGATCCGACGGGCAAGCCGACGAGCGCCGCTGGCTGGCCGCGCTCCTGTGGGGCCGATTCGGCGCGGCGGGGTGGCGTGACGAGCCGCGCCCGGTCGACGTTTACACGGCGCTGGGAGTCGCCGACGCGCTCGCCGCCGCCGCCCGCGTGGAGCTGCGCCCGTCGGGCAACGACGCGCGCTACTTCCATCCCGCCCGTCAGGCTCGGCTGGCCGCCGGAGAGGGCGTCGTGGGCTGGGCCGCCGAGGTGCACCCGCTCGTCCTGCGCGAGTTCGATGTTCAGGGCCCCGCGGCCGCGGTGGTCATGGACCTCGCCGCGCTTCTCGATGCGGCGCCCGGATCGCCCGCCCTCTACGAGGACCTTCTGACGGTGCCGGTCGCCCGGCGGGACCTGGCGGTGGTGATCGACGAGGCCGTTCCGGCGATCGAGCTTGTCGACGCCGCTCGCGCGGCGGGGGCTCCGCTGGTGCGCGATGTGCGGGTGTTCGATCGCTACGCTGGCGAGCAGATCGGGGAGTCCAAGGTCAGCCTGGCCCTCCGGTTGACGCTCGTCGATCCGGGGCGGACCCTGACCGACGACGAGATCGAGGCATGCGTCGCCGAGGTCGTCGGCGCGCTTCGCCGGCGCGGAGGGGAGCTTCGACAGTGAGCACCGTCCACGTCTTCGGCGCCGCCGGATTCGCCGGCGCGCAGCTCGCCGCGCTCATCGATGCGCACCCCACCTTCGATCTCGGGCAGATCACCGCCCGCAGCGACGCCGGAAAGCCGCTGGCCGAGGTCGCGCCCCAGTACCGCGTCGCGCGCGAGTTGGCCGCTCCGGACGCCGACGCGGTCCGCGAGGGCGATCTCGCCGCGGTCTGCTATCCGCACGCCGAGGCGGCACCGCTCGTGGCGGCCCTGCTCGATCGCGGTGCGCGCGTCGTCGACGTATCCGCCGACCATCGCCTGCACGACCCGGAGCTCTATCCGTCGGTCTACGGCTTCCCCCATCCCCGGCCGGAACTGCTCGCCGAGGCCGTGTACGGCCTGCCGGAGCTTCACCGCGACGCGATCCGCGACGCTCGGCTGGTGGCGAATCCGGGCTGCTTCCCGGCCGCCGCTCTTCTCGCGCTGCTACCGGTGCTCGGGGAGGCGCGGGACGTCGTCATCGACGCCAAGACCGGCGTGTCGGGGGCCGGGCGCGGAGCGTCGAGCGAGGTCCACTTCTCCACCGTCACCGAGAGCGTCAGCCCGTACAAGGTCTACGAACACCGGCACGCGCCCGAGATCGAGCAGGAGTTGGGCGCGCCGGTCACCTTCACCGCGCACCTGGTGCCGGTCGATCGTGGTCTTCTCGCGACGTGCTACGCGCTCTTCGACGGCGCGCCGGACGACGCGGCGCTCCGCGAGCGCTACCGCGACTACTACGCGGACCACCCCTTCGTCGAGGTGGTCGCGGCGCCGCCCGGCATGCGTGCGGTGCAGCGCACGAACTATGCCCAGGTCTACCCGGCGCTCGATCCCCGGGGCGGCCGCATCACGACCTTCGGCGTCCTCGACAACCTCATGAAGGGCGCGGCCAGCGGGGCTGTGCAGAACCTCAACCTGATGGCCGGACGTCCCGAGACGGAGGGTCTCCTCGCCGCCTGAGCCGCTGGCCTTTCCCCCGATCGAGCGGGACGACTGGTTGCGTGCCCCCCCCGGGCTTGCGCTGATCGAGGGCGGCTCGGTGACGTCCACGCCCGGCTTCGTGGCGGCAGGGGTGAGGTGTGGCCTGAAGACGTCGAGGGAGCCCGACCTGGGCCTGCTGGCCTCCGAGGGGCCGAGCGTGTCGGCGATGGTGGACACCCGGAACGCCCTGCCCGCCGCCGCTATCACTCGAAATCGCCGGTACCCCCGGAACGGCTTCCGGGCCGTCGTGGTCAACTCGGGCTCCGCCAACGCGGCGACGGGCTCGCCTGGAGTCGACGACGCGGAGGCGATGGCTGCCCGCGCGGCCGGCGCGCTCGGGCTCTCGCCGTGGGAGGTCGCGGTGTCCAGCACGGGCACCATCGGGGACCGTCTGGACCTTCCGCGCGTCGTCGCCGGGATCGACGACGCGCTCGATGCGCGGTCGCCGGAGGGCGGTCACGCGTTCGGGCGGGCCATCTGCACGACCGACGCGGCTCCGAAGGGCGGAGCCTTCCGAGTGGGGTTGCGCGGCGGTGTGGTCACGATCGGCGTCGCGGCGAAGGGCGCGGGGATGATCCGCCCCCACATGGCCACGATGCTCGCCTACCTCACGACCGATGCGGGGATCGACGCCGCCGCCCTCCAGGCGATGACCGCCGCCGCCGCCGCCTCGTCGTTCAACCGAATCTCGGTCGACGGTCAGATGAGCCCGTCCGACGCGGTCCTCGTCATGGCCAGCGGCTCCGCGGGGGGACTGAGCGCCGAGGACATCGCCCGGTTCGGCGACGCGCTGTCGGCCGTCATGCGCTGGGTGGC
The DNA here is from genome assembly GCA_030598075.1 of Miltoncostaeaceae bacterium. Classification (GTDB taxonomy): domain Bacteria; phylum Actinomycetota; class Thermoleophilia; order Miltoncostaeales; family Miltoncostaeaceae; genus JARFPS01. The sequence continues at coordinate 13,488 of JAUVQP010000007.1, forward strand.
CCTCCAGATCGTGCGCGACGGGGAGGGCTCGAGCCATGTGGTGCGCGTGCTCGTGAGCGGCGCCGCGGATGACGACGAGGCCGAGCGCGTCACTCGTGCCGTCGGCGACTCTCCCCTCGTGAAGACGGCGATCGCCGGGCGGGATCCCAGCGGCGGACGCGTGCTGCAGGCCGTAGGACAGGCGCTCGCGGGAGCCGCGGGTGACCCCGGCGTGGTCGTGGTCGGGGTGAATGGCATTCCGTGCGACGCCGATCGCCGGGATGAGGCGGCCGTCGCGATGGCCGCCGGCGAGTACGACCTCACGATTGGGCTCTCGCGCGGCGATGGTAGTAGCGAGGCGTGGTTCTCCGACCTGACCCACGACTACGTCACCATCAACACCGACTACCGCACCTGACCCAACCCCTGGGGCGCGTCACGGCGCCGTGGAGTAACGTCCGGGAACTCCGTCAGTCTGGAACACCGTGAACGAGACAGCCGAACGCACCGCAGACGAGGAATTGGAGCGTGCCCGCTCCGACTATCTCGCTGTGTCGCGGGGTGCGCACCTCTTCGCAACGGATCAGGATCACGCGGAGGCGGAGGAGCGCGCGTGGGAGCGCCTCGAGAAGGCCCTTGCCGCGTTAGAGGCCTCCTAGGGCGAAGCGGTTCGGCGGACGTCACGCTGACGCGGCGCGACACCGGCCTAGACGTCCGGGGGTACCGGGTCTTCACGGCGCGCCCGAGAATGCGCTGAGCGGGCGTCAGCCCGTTCCGAAACGTGTCTCGCTCCTCTTCCCTCACTCGGACCGTGGGCGCCCTTCTCGTCTGCGCGGGCGCTGCGGCCCCCGCCGGCGCGACCGCGGCGCCCGCCGCCCCGGAGTCGATCGTCGTGGGTTTCGCCACCACGTCCCCGCGGGATCAGGACGCCATCGCGGATCGGCACGGCGCGGAGCTGGTCGAGCGGCTGCCGATCGACGGCGCGGCCCTCATGGACGTCCCTGCGGGCCGCTCCCCGAGTGGGCTCGCTGCAGAGCTCGCCCAGGATCCGCGCGTCGCGTGGGCTGAGCCGAACGCCGAGGTGAGGGCGTACGTCGTACCCGACGACCCGTCGTTCGGCCTGCAGTGGGGCCTGCGCAACACGGGGCAGGAGATCTTCGGGGTGGCCGGGGTGGAGGGCGCCGACATCGACGCGCCGACGGCGTGGGATCTGACGACGGGATCCTCGGCGGTTCGCGTTGCGGTCGTCGATACCGGAGTGGACGTCCTCCATCCGGATCTCGCGCCGAACGCGCCGGCCGTCATGAACGCGGGCGAGTTCGGGGGCGGACGCGAGACGAACGGCGTCGACGACGACGGCAACGGCCTTGTGGACGACGTCCGCGGCTGGGACTGGGCCGACGACGACAACGACCCGCACGACGAGGACACCATCAGTCACGGCACCCACGTCTCGAGCGTGCTCGCCGGGCGCGGGGGAGATGGCGCGGGGCTGGCCGGGGTGAGCTGGCGGGCGTCGATCCTGCCGGTCCGCGTGCTTGGCGCAGGAGGCTCCGGGACGATCGCCGACGTCGCGTCGGGCCTGGACTACGCGGGCGAGCGCGGCGCCCGGGTCGTGAACGTCTCGCTGGGAGGCACGGTCCCGGGCGAGACGATGCAGCGGGCGATCGACGCGTGGCCCAACACCCTTTACGTGATCGCGGCGGGAAACGACGGCCTCTCCAACGACGGGCCGCTGCCGCACATGCCGTGCGCGGTCCCGAGCGAGAACGTCATCTGCGTCGCCGCCACCGATCAGAGCGACCGGCTCGCCTCGTTCTCGAACCACGGCGCGAGAACGGTCGACCTCGCGGCGCCCGGCGTCAGCGTGCTCGGGGCCGTCGCGGGCGGCGGCGCGTCGTTCCTCGACGGGACCTCTTTCTCGGCGCCGCACGTGGCCGGCGTTGCGGCTCTGGTACTCGCCCGCCATCCGACCGCCTCGACGGCTCGGGTGCGTGACGCGATCCTCGGGAGCGCGGTGCCGTTGGACGACCTCGACGGCAAGGTCGCCACCGGGGGTCGGCTGAGCGCAGCGGGGGGCCTCGCGAGCCTTGGCGAGGCGGGCACCGCGCCGGCCGTCGGCGACGCGAGCGCCGAGGCGACCGGCGAGACCTCGGCGACGCTGTCGGGCTCCGTCCGCGCGGACGAGCACCCGACGACGTACTACTTCGAGTGGGGTACCGATACCTCCTACGGCAGCCAGAGCCCGGTCCGAGCCGTGGCCCCGTCGCCCCCGCAGGTGAGCGAGCAGGAGGAGATCGCCGGGCTCCGGCCCGCGACGACGTACCATGCGCGGCTCGTCGCGAGCGACATCGACGGTGTCGCCGTCGGGCCTGACGTGGTCTTCACGACGGACGCCCCACCGCCACCACCCCCTCCGGACCCCGCCGAGCCGCCCGGGGATCCGGTCACGACCCCGGTCGAGGTCGCCGCGCCCGCGCCACCGACCGCCCGGGCGCCCTCCTCGACGCGGGCGGCACCCGCCGCCGCCGCGTCGGATGCGGCGGTGAGCGTGCGGCGGGTGGGGGCGACCTGGTCGCTCACCCTCCGGCTTGCCGCTGCCACCACGGTCTGGGGTCGCCTTCAGCGACGCGTCCTCGTTCCGCCGAGGGCGCGCCGCTCGACTCGGTCGCGGCTCGTCAGCGTGCGCGGGCTTCGCCCGCGCGACTTCGCTCCGGGGCGACACACCGTCGCATTGGGTCGTCTTCGCCCCGGAGCGCACCGGCTGACGGTGCGTCTTCGAACCCCCGGGCGCGGGCGTGTCATCACGCGGCGGTTCCGTGTGGGCGCCCCGCGGCCGAGGCTCTCCGCGCGTCGAAGCGGCGGACGCGTCGTGACTCTCCTCCAACTCGCCGGGCCCGCACGCGTCAACGGCTGGGTCGAGGTGCTCGACGGACGTCGCGTCGCGACGGTGCGTCGGCGCACTCTCGGTGGGGGCAGGCACGCGATCGTCGTGGCCCGGGGTCTTCCGGCGCGCTCCTACCGCGTGCGCCTTGTCGTCTTCGAGGAGCATCGGCGCACGGTCCTCGCGGCGCGGGTGCCCTCCGGCCCGTGAGGTGCCGGCGAGGCCAACGCCCCGTCAAGGTGGGTCCACCGCGTGCCGCGGGGGCCGGCTATATCAGCCGGCCCCCGCGGAACCGCCAACGGATGAACACCACGCGCATGGGCCCGTTGGTCGCCAGCCAGACCAGCGTCCACACCGAGGCGAAGTGAACGAGAAACGCCGTCGTGTCGATCGGACCGACGTCGATCGGCACGCCGGCTCTGAGGAGGAGGTAGATCAGAGCCCCTTCGTTGATGCCGGTGAGGAGGCCCAGCAGGGTGGGCCAATCCTTGTCCCAGCGAAACTGCTGCAGGGCGTGGTAGATCAGTTCCCATCCGACTCCGAGTACCGCCACGAGCAGGATCGCCGTGAACGTGGCCGCGTAGACGTCGCCCAGCGATGCTCCGGGGAGCGCGAGCGACACCACCGCCGTCCACGGGACCCCGACCGCGAGAACCAGGAACCAACGCGTCTGGATCCGCCCCACGAGCGTCGGTGTCATGCCGGTCTGTTCCTGACCCAGCGCAACCACTGCGCGATCGAGCGGCGAACGCCGATGCGGGCGCAGTGGCCCTGGGCCGCGAGGTCGTCGGCGATCCGGAGCGCCGCGTACTGGAGGCCCAGGAACGAATCGACCGCGGCGTAGTGGCCGCCGAGCGCCATGGAGCCGGATGCGTAGAGGCGACCCGGCTCGTTGCGCCCGCCGCGAACCTCGAACGTGGGTTCCACGTCGAGCCTCCCTCTCTGGTTGGTCCTCACCCCGGAGTGCTCGATCAGGTCGGCCATGAGGCGATGCTCGGTGAGGTCGGCCTCCAGACCCGCCGCGTCGATGACGAAGTCGGCCTCGATCGTTTCCTCGGATCCGTCCGAGAGCGCGACGGTGGTCACGACCGAGCGGCCATCCACCGATGGAGCCACGCTCGAGACCCTTCCCACGCGCTGCTCGTAGAAGCCCTCGCGCGATCCCCGCGCGAGCTGGGCCCGCCAGGCCCTGCGCGGAACGGTGCTGGTTCCCCCGAGGTGATCCACGAGGTCCGCACGCTCTTTTCCCTCGAGGCCGGCGATCTGTTCCCGCACCTGGCCGCCCCACGCCGCCTTCGGGAGGTTGAAGGCCTGAAACGCGAAGCCGTTGCCGCCCGGGCGGCGGAAGGTGGCCCTCTCGCCCTGCGGCCCGTCCACGTAGTTTCGGAACAGCTGAACGATCTTGGTGCGCGCGCCGGTCGCATCGCGGTCGTCGATGAGCCGCTGCAGCACCCGCGACGCCACGATGCCGCTGCCGCGGACCAGCACCGTGACCGGCCGCCGCTCGGCCTCCTCGTAGACGTGGCCGTGCTGCTCGTAGGCGTGGACCACGCGCCGAAGGTCCTGATACGTGTCACGGTATTTCTGGAGGTCTGGCAGGAACTTGTGCCCCGCGTACCCGACGGCGACGTGGACATACCGCGCGCGGTAGGCCACGCGGCGGGTGGGGGCGGAGCCGGCGGGGGGAGTGAGCAGCGCGAAGTAGCCACCCCCGAGGCGCCGCCGGACCATCCGCACGTGTCCGCCGACGCGCATCGCCTCCCACCCGATGCGGTCCGCCTCCCGGCCCACCGAGGCGTACACCTGGCCGGAGCGTGGCGTGAAGTACTCGCTGAGGAGCGGCTCGGTCAGCGACTGCCAGACGGGTTTGGGGGTTCTGTCGCTCACCGCTTCGCGAATCGCATAGCTCGGAAAGGCCCAGATGTTGTCCATGACCGACCCCGAGTCTGAGCGAAGCCGCTCGCCGTCGGAGATCTGGGAGTTGGACGCCACGTGACGGTAGCTCTCGTCCGGGCGCGCGATGTCCGTGAGGACCGCGATGTCGCTCGCGGGGACGCCCGCGATGCGCAGGACGTCGGCCATGGCGAGCGAGCCGAGGCCGCCGCCGACCGTCACGAACGGGGAGTCCACGATGGGGATGCCCTCCGCGCCGAGCATGGGCTCGCTCCACGCGCTGCCGGCGATCAGCGCCTCGGGCAGATCTGCCCGAGGCGCGGTGGGGCCGCTCTCGCCCGTCGCGGCCGGTGGGGCGACCTCATCGCTCACGGAGCGTGATTCTAGACCCCCCCTCGGGGGCGTCGGCCGGCCGGGATGCGGCGCGACCGGGCGCCGGGAAAGAGCCATGGATGCTCGGGGTGGGCGGGTGCTCGACGCGGGGACGAGCGAGCGTCACGACGGATGGCCGGCACCGATGGCCCCGCGGTGTGGCACCATCTCGCCGATGAGAGGGGCGACCGGGTGACCGAACATCTGCGAGAGGCCTCGACGCCCGGTGACGTGCGCCGGCGCGTCGACGTGCTGCTCGAGGCATTGCCCTACATCCGTGAGTTCGCGGGCGCGACGATCGTCATCAAGTACGGGGGCGCGGCCATGACGGCCCCCGAGCTCAAGGAGTCGTTCGCGCGTGACGTGGCCCTGCTCCGGCTCGTCGGCATGCGCCCGGTGGTCGTCCACGGCGGCGGGCCCGACATCTCTCGCTACAGCGAGCGGCTGAACTTGCCCGTGCGCTTCGAGCAGGGGCTGAGGGTGACCGACGAGCCCACGATGGAACTGGTCAAGATGGTCCTCGTCGGCAAGGTCAACAAGGAGATCGTCGGCCAGCTTCAGGTCGCGGGCGTCGGCGCCGTCGG
>JAUVQP010000129.1 GCA_030598075.1 Miltoncostaeaceae bacterium
TCATGGAGACCGATCTGCGGTTCTCCGGCCAGGCCGCTCAGCTCGGGCGCCCGAACGTGGTCCGCGACGTGTCCGAGCGCATGGTCGGTCAGTTCGCAGAATGCATCCGCGCCCAGCTTGAGGCTTCACCGGAGGAGGCGGCGGCCGCGTTTGAGCGTGCGGCCAAGCCCGTCTCGGGGTTCCGCATCGCGCTCTTGGCGCTCCGTGACGGGTCCGAGCGCATGGTCGGTCAGTTCGCCGAATGGATCCGTGCCCGGCTGGAGGCTTCACCGGAGGAGGCGGCGGCCGCGTTCGAGCGTGCGGCGAAGCTCGTCTCGGGGTTCCGCATCGCGCTGTTGGCGCTGCTTGGCTCGCTCAAACGCTTGTTCCGCCGAGGAGGCGGAGAGAGGAGGGCTGAGGAATGAGGCGTACCACGCTCACGGTGAATGGGGTGAGACACGAGCTCGACGTCGAGCCCCGCGAGCTCCTGGTTCTCGCCCTACGCGACCATCTGGGGCTCACCGGAACGAACATCGGCTGCGACACGTCCAGCTGCGGGGCCTGCACGATCCACATGGACGGCCAGTCCGTGAAGTCGTGCACGGTCCTCGCGGTGCAGGCCGACGGAGCCGAGATCACCACGATCGAGGGTCTCGCGAGCAACGGCGAGATGCACCCGATGCAGAGCGCCTTCAACGAGCACCACGCGCTCCAGTGCGGCTACTGCACGCCGGGAATGATCATGGCGGCGGTCGGGCTCCTCCAGGAGAACCCCAACCCCACGGAAAACGAGATCCGCAGCGATCTCGAGGGCAACCTCTGCCGTTGCACCGGCTACCACAACATCGTCAAGGCCGTCCGCGCGGTCGCGGCGGGTTAGGGGGAATCATGGCTACCACCGAACAGCCCGCACGTCACGTCGGCGCCCGAGTGCCGCGCAAGGAAGACCCGGCAATGGTGACCGGTCAGGCCCGCTACACCGACGACCTCACGGTGCCCGGCATGCTCTGGGTCGCGTTCGTCCGGAGCCCGTTCGCCCACGCGACGATCAAGGGCATCGACACCTCGGCCGCGAAGGCGGCGGACGGGGTGGTCGACGTCTTCACCGGGGCCGATCTCGCCGACGACTTCGCGGCGCCGATCGTCTGCGCCTGGCCGATCGTCGACGACATCAAGATCCCCGAGCACTGGCCGCTGACCAAGGACAAGGCCCGGTACGCGGGCGACAAGGTCGCGATGGTGGTCGCCGACACCCGCGCGGGCGCCAAGGACGCCGCCGAGCTTGTGGAGGTCGACTACGACCCGCTGCCCGCGGTGACCGACATCGAGCTCGCCCTGGCCGACGGCGCGCCCATCCTTCACGACGACCTCGGCACGAACCTGTCCATGACCTGGCGCCACTCCGAGCACTCGCCGGTGCCGGCGCGCGGCAAGCCCGAGGACGTCTTCCCAGCGGCGGACGTGGTCATCAAGGAGAAGTACCGGATCCAGCGCGCCGTGCCCAACGCGATCGAGCCGCGCAGCATCATCGTGGAGCCCTCTCCGGCGCAGGGCGAGTTCACCATGTGGAGCGCCACGCAGATCCCTCACATCGTGCGCACCGTGCTCACGCTGATGACCGGGGTGCCCGAGGCCAAGCTCCGGGTCATCGCTCCCGCCGTCGGCGGGGGCTTCGGCTCCAAGCTGCAGGTCTACGGCGAGGAGGCGCTGCTGTTGGTCGGCTCGCGCAAGCTCGGCCGGGCGCTCAAGTGGACCGAGGAGCGCCAAGAGGCCTTCGTGGCCACGACCCACGGTCGCGACGTGGTGCAGGAGGTCGAGCTGGCCGCAGATCGCGACGGCACGCTGCGCGGCGTCAAGGTCCGGATCGTGTGCTCCATGGGCGCCTACATGCAGTTGCTCACGCCGGGCATTCCGCTGCTGGGCGCGTGGCTCTACGGCGGGGCGTACGAGTCCGACGCCTACGACCTCGAGATCAACGGCGTGTTCACCAACACGACGCCCACCGACGCCTATCGCGGCGCGGGGAGGCCCGAGGCGACCTACTGCATCGAGCGGGCGATGGACGCCCTCGCCCGGGAGCTCGACATGGACCCGGCCGAGCTTCGGCGCAAGAACTTCGTGCCCGCCGACGCGTTCCCGAACCACACCATCGTGTCCGGGCTCATCGTCGACTCGGGCGACTACCACGCCTCGCTCGATCGGCTGTTGGAGGCGCTCGACTACGAGGGCCTTCGGGCCGAGCAGAAGGCTCGCCGGGAACGGGGAGACAACCGCCTGCTCGGCATCGGTCTCTCGACCTATCTCGAGATGTGCGGGTTGGCGCCGTCGCGCGTCGCCGGCGCCATCAAGCTCGTCTGCGGTCTGTGGGAGGCGGCCCAGGTGCGGGTCATGCCCACCGGCACGGTTCAGGTCATGGTCGGCGTCACCGCCACAGGCCAGGGCCACGCCACGACCTTCAGCCAGCTGGTCGCCGACCAACTCGGTGTCGAGATCGACGACGTCGAGATCATCGCCGGCGACACCAAGCAGATGGCGCTCGGCATGGACACCTACGGCAGTCGGAGCCTCGCGGTGGGCGGCATCGCCCTCCACCTCGCCGGCGAGAAGGTCGTCGCCAAGGCGCGCGCCATCGCGGCCAACGCGCTCGAGTGCGCCGAGGACGATCTCGAGTACGACACCGGCACCTTCACGGTGAAGGGCACGGACAAGACGATGCACGTCAAGGAGGCGGCCTTCGCGGCCTGGACGGCCCACGCCCTCCCGGACGGCATGGAGCCGGGCCTGGAGGCGACGCACGTCTACGACCCGCCCAACTTCTCGTGGCCGGCCGGCGCCCACGGATGCGTCGTCTCGGTCGACACCGAGACCGGCGAGGTGGACATCGAGCGCTACGTCGCGGTCGATGACTGCGGCGTGGTCGTCAACCCGGCGGTGGTCGAGGGTCAGGTGCAGGGCGGGGTCGCCCAAGGCATCGCGGAGGCCCTCTACGAGGAGGCCGTCTACGACGAGGAGGGCAACCTCAGCAACGGCTCCATGACGAGCTACCTCGTGCCGACGGCGGCCGAGATACCGCCCATCGAGACCCACCACACCGTGACGCCGAGCCCGACCAACCCGCTCGGCGTGAAGGGCATCGGCGAGGCCGGCACCATCGCCAGCCCACCGGCCGTCATCAACGCGGTCATCGACGCCCTTTCGGGGCTCGGGGTGACCGACGTCCAGCGTCCCGCCACACCCCAGAACGTCTGGCGGGCGATTGAGGAGGCGCGGCAATGATTCCCGCACCGTTCGAGTACGAGGTAGCCGAGTCGGTCGACCACGCGGTCGAGCTACTGACCACCCGCGAGGACGCCAAGCTCCTCGCCGGCGGCCACTCGCTGATCCCGCTGCTCAAGGTCCGCCTTGCGCGGCCGGGCACGCTCGTCGACATCGGCCGCGTGTCCGGCATGGTCGGCGTGCTCGACGCCGGCGAGCACCTGGTGGTCGGGGCCATGACCACCCTGTCGGATCTGGTGGCCGACGCCAGCGTGTCGGTCGGCTGCCCGCTTCTGGCGACCACGGCCGCGCAGGTGGGCGACCCGCAGGTTCGCCACCGCGGGACCATCGGAGGGTCGCTCGCTCACGGCGACCCGGCGTCCGACCTGCCCACGACCCTGCTCGCGCTGGACGCGGAGCTCGTCGTGCGCGGCTCGGGCGGGGAGCGCACGATCGCAGCCGCCGACTTCTTCGTCGGGTTCTTCGAGACGGCCCTCGGGCCGGACGAGATCCTGACGGAGATCCGGGTCCCCAAGACCGGGGCTGCCGGCACGGCCTATCTCAAGTTCCACCATCGCGCGATCGACTGGGCGACGGTGGGAGTGGCGGTGGTGGTGGAGTCGCAGAACGGCTCCATCTCCAGCGCGCGCGTAGCGCTCACCAACATGGGCCCGGCGCCCGTGAGGGCGTCGGCCGTCGAGGCCGCGCTGGCCGGGGCGGATCGCGGTGCGGTGGCCCGAGCGGCGGAGGCGGCGGACCGGGGGACGGACCCCCCCTCGGACCTCCAGGCCGGCGCCGACTACCGGCGACACATCGCGAAGGTGCTCACGCGGCGGGCCCTGACCCAAGCGCTTTCGTGAGCGAGGCGACGTCCGGCCGGGCGCACGCCCGGCCGGACGGGACGCCTGGACCGTCCCCATCGGAGCGCGGCGCGCTCGTGGACACGCTGGGGCGCGTGCATCGCGCCCTGCGTCTGTCGGTGACCGATCGGTGCAACCTGCGGTGCCGCTACTGCATGCCCGCGGAAGGGATGCCGTGGATCCCGAGCGAGGAGATCCTCGACGACGACGAGTTGGTGGCGCTCGTCGCCCTGCTCTCGGAGACGGGCGTGTCCCAGCTCCGAATCACCGGCGGCGAGCCGTTGGTGCGCCCGGGCCTCGCCGGGCTCATCGCCCGGCTTCGCGGGCTGCCGGGGATCGAGGAGATCTCCCTCAGCACCAACGCCGTGCTGCTCGAGGACGCCATCGACGAGGTGGTGGAGGCGGGCCTCGCTCGGGTCAACGTCAGCCTTGACAGCCTCGACCCCGACAGGTTCGCCGCCGTCACCCGGCGGCGCGATCTCGGCCGCGCGCTCGCCGGGCTTGCCGCGTGCGAGCGCCACCCCGCGCTTCGGCCGATCAAGGTCAACGCCGTCGCGATCCGCGGGCTGTCCGAGCCCGA
>JAUVQP010000008.1 GCA_030598075.1 Miltoncostaeaceae bacterium
GCGGTCGCTCCGCGCCAGCGGCCGGAGTCGCCCGCCGATGGCCTCGCGTGCCACCACCCGATACGCCAGGACGCGGGGCAACCGCTCCGGGGGAAGACCCGCGCGGCTGGGCGAGCGCAGGAGGAGGCTCGCGAGTTGTGTGCCGTGCGCCTCGCCGTCGGGATCTCGAGGGTCAGGCCGGGGGTCCGCGTCGCCGTCGACGACGTCCCATCCCCCGACGATCGGGAAGGTGGGGCCGATCCCTCCGCCCAGCCAAGGATGGTCCGCGTCGACACCCGCGTCGATGAGGGCGATGTGGGCGGGGGCGGCGCGCGCGGGGGCGGGCGCCGGCGTCGGGCGCGCGGACGTCTCGGGACGAGGGCGCGCCGCGTCGCCGTCCTGAGCCGGAGCCATGAAGCCGACCGGGATGATCGCCCGGACCTGCGGCAGCGCCGCGATCGAGGGAAGCCGGCCGCTCGGCACGCGCACGCCCAGCCCATTGATGAGCACTCGGTAGCGGAAGTTCACCGTGACCCCGAGCGAGGCGAGAGCGCGCCGGACCTTCGTCTGACGCGCGGTGATCGCCTTCGCGGCCGCGGCGCGGCGGGGCGGCGCGGCCGCCGACGCGGCCGGCCCGTCGAGGAGGACGATGACGGACTCGGTGTCGCCCGGCGTCGGCAGGCGCGGGGCGCGGTGAGCGTCGAGAAGGTCGCGCCACGCCGAAGCCGAGTCGAGCGCCCGCGCCCGCTCGTCGGCCGCAGAGACCTCCTCTTGCGCGATGGCCATCGGCGACGCGATCGCGAGAGCCGCGCAGGCGGATCCGGCGAGCGAGAGAGCACGCCTCACGCTGCGACGCCCCCGGTAGGCGCGGTGGGTATCGCGTCTTCGCCCACGAACTCCGGCCAGGGGATGGCCGGAGTGAACTGGGCGGCGGCGCCGATCATCGCGGCGTTGTCCGTGCAGAGCGAAAGCGCGGGGGCCGCCACCCGCAGGCCGGCGCCCGCGGCGTGCTCCTCGACGAGCGCGCGCAGGCGTCCGTTCGCGGCGACCCCGCCACCCAGCGCGACGGCGGGGACCTCGGCTCGGGAGGCCGCCCCGACAAGACGCTCGGCGAGCGGGCGCATGATCGCCTCCTGATAGGACGCCGCGAGATCCGCCCGCCGGACCTCCGCCTCGGCACCAAGATCCCGCACGCGGTAAAGAAGGCTGGTCTTGACGCCGGCGAACGAGAAGTCGGCCTGCTCGCGCCCCGAGAGCGCGACCGGGAACTCGAACGCCGCCGGGTCACCCCCGCGGGCCAGGGACTCGAGGGCGGGCCCGCCCGGATACGGCAGCCCGAGCGTGCGAGCGCCCTTGTCGATCGCCTCTCCGGCGGCGTCGTCGATGGTTTGACCGAGGAGCACGGGCGCCTCGTAGTCAAGCACGAGATCGAGACGGGTATGACCGCCCGAGGCGACGAGGCTCACGAAGGGAGGGTCGAGCGCGACCGGGTCGAGCCACACCGCGCAGACATGCCCGTGCAGGTGGTCCACCATGACCAGGGGCTTCCGCGCCGCGTACGCCAGGGCCTTGGCGGTCGCGACGCCCACGAGCAGCGCTCCGATCAGCCCGGGGCTCCGAGTCACGGCCAGGGCGGCCGCGTCGGCGAGCGCGAGACCGGCCTCGGCGAGGGCGTCGTCCACGACCGCGTTCACCGTTCCCAGATGGTGTCGAGCCGCAACCTCGGGAACGACCCCCCCGTACGGCGTGTGAAGCTCCGCCTGGCTGGCGACGACCGAGCTCACGACCCGGCGCTGCTCGACCACCGCCGCGGCCGTCTCGTCGCACGACGTCTCGATGGCGAGGATCGGCCCTTCGATCACGACTCGTCCTCCGGTGCCCCGGATCGCCACATGATGAGCGCGGCCTCGCCGTTGTCAGAGTAGTAGCCCGGCCGGAGACCGCGCTCGACGAAGCCCTTGCGGCGGTAGAGCCGAACGGCGGCGCTGTTGCTGACGCGCACCTCGAGCGTGTAGCCCAGGTGGGCGTAGCGGTCTCCGCGCGAGACGGCCTCGTCCATCAGGGCTGCTCCGTGCCCTTGCCCCCTCGCGTCCTCGGCCACGCACACGTTGAGGATGTGCCAGACGTCGGCGTGGCGCGTCGCGATCAGATAGCCCAGCACCTTGCTCGCCCGAAGCGCGACAAGCTCGATCGACGTAGGTCGGCCCAGCTCCGCGAGGAACATCGCGCGCGTCCACGGGACGGCGGATGACGCGGACTCGATGGCGACGACGTGGCGCACGTCTCCCGGGCGCATCGCGCGGATCGTCGTGGGAGGAGTGGCCTCGGTGGGGCGCCCTCGCCCCATCAGGGCCCCGGCACGGCCCGGCGCCGGTGGAGCTCGGCGTCGGGGAGGCGCGCGTACTCCGGCTCGGCCGGTCGCCCTCCCCCCGCCTCGACGCGCACCGCCAGCGCGGCGGCGCGCACCGCTCCGACGGGCGAAGACGCGGGCACCAGCACCAGGTGCGGGACCGAGAGGGCGGACCCTGCCACGGCGACGCCGTCGCCCCCGACGACGGCCGGCGTCGAGGGCGTGGCGACCGAGGACAGCGCGACGGGCACGTCGTCGTAGGGAAGCGCCCGCGGTGCCATCAGCTCGGTGAGCCGTCCTCCGCCGTGCGCGCGGTAGGCCGCGATGAAGACCTCGCGGCGGCGCGCGTCGAGGGCGGGCGCGAGCACCGCTCCGGGATCGGCGACCTGCGCGAGGTCCAGCGCCAGGGCCTCGAGCGAGGAGCAGCCGACGACCGGCACGCCGAGGGCCTGGCCGAGGCCCAACGCGGTCGCGATTCCGATCCGGAGACCGGTGAAGCCCCCAGGCCCGACGCCAACCACCACGCTCGACAGGTGTTGGGGCTGGCAGCCCGCGGAGAGCAGAAGCGCGTGCACGGCTTGAAGCACGCGGCGGCCGGACCCCGGCCGCGCGACCAAGCGGAGCTCGGCGAGCGGCTCAGGCCCCTCCGTGAGAGCCAGGCTGGGGCTGGCCGTGGCGGTGTCGATGGCGAGAGTCGGCAACCAATAGCCGAAGGAGATCGAGTGTCTCCGCGTCGGCGCACTCGAAGCGTACCAACCGCTTGTCTCCCCCTCGATGCTCGATCTGCACCCGCACGCGGGGCACGGGCAGCGCTGGGCGAAGGGCCTCCGGCCATTCCACGAACGCGACCGCAGCGCCGTCGAGGGCATCGCGGAAAAGCTCGACGTCCTCTTCGTCGAGACCCGCGAGACGGTATCCGTCCAGGTGCACGACGGGAACGCGACCCGAGTAGCGCTGCGCGATGGCGAAGCTCGGGCTGGTGACGGGCCCCTCGACGCCCAGGGCATCGGCGGCCGCGCGCACGAAGGTCGTCTTTCCTGTCCCGAGCTCGCCGACGAGCTCGACCACGTCGCCGGGCACCACCAGCTGCGCCACGGCCCGGGCGAGCGACCGCGTGTCGTCGGCCGAGCCGCTCTCGACCGAGAGCGGCCGCGCGCTTTCCGCAGAGCCTCCGCGGCTGGCGCCCTGGCTCAGAGGCTCGATGCTCGATGCATGCGGCCGACCGCGGGTGTCGCATCGCGGCGGATCGCGCCCGCGAGACCAGCCGCCCACTTCTCGGCCAGGACTCTAGAAGAGGCCAAGCTGATCGTGCGGGGCGGGGGTCGACGCGGCCGGCGGGACCGCGACCTCGGGCACGGGCACGGGCACCACCTCGGGCACGGGCGGAGCATCGTCGGCCGCCGTGCTGCGCGCCAGCTCGGGAATGCGCGCGAAGTCGGCCTCCAAGGCCGTGCGCAGGCCGTTGTTGCGAAGTACGGCGGCCGGGTGGAACAAGGGGTAGAGCAGCACCCTCCGCTCGCCGAGCTGGATGGGAAGCTCGTGCCCATGCACCCGCGTGATGCCCTCGGACCGTCCTGAGAGCAGCTTGGTGGCGAAGTTGCCGAGCGTGCAGACGACGGTCGGCTCCACGAGAGCGACCTGCCGTAAGAGATGCTCCTCGCAGGAGCGGATCTCCGCCGGCTGAGGGTCTCGGTTCCCGGGAGGACGGCACTTCAGCACGTTCGCGACGAAGACCTCCTCCCGATCGAGGCCGATGCCCCCCAACAGCTCGTCCAGCAACGTGCCCGCCGCGCCGACGAACGGGAGGCCCTGCCGGTCCTCGTGGTACCCGGGGGCCTCCCCGACGAACATGACGTCGGCGTTGGGGTTCCCGTTCCCCACCACGACCTGCGTGCGTTCCTCGCCGAGTGGACAGCGGGTGCAGCCCACGACGTGCTCGGCGTGATACGCGTCGAGAGCGACCGCTCGCTCGACCTCTGACATGGCGTCAGACTAACCTGGGGCTCGGCCGGAGCGGGCGTCGCGAGGTGGCGTGGACCTTGCCCCGGCCGCACGGGCGCCGCTACACTTCCGGTGCCGCGAAGCTTGCCTCGCATCCCGTAGGGGAGTGGGAGCGGGCGGCGCGGCACTCGTCCGGCGCGACCGGCCCATCATCGTGCGCGCTGGACCCCACGCATGAACATCGTCCGCACCTTCCACGACGCCCGCACGGCCATCGCCGCACTCCGGCTGGCCGGTCGTCGCATCGCTCTCGTGCCCACGATGGGTGCGCTGCACGATGGGCATCTCTCGCTCATCGAGGCGGCCGGTGGAGACGAACACGAGGTCGTCGTCACGATCTTCGTCAACCCGGCGCAGTTCGCTGCCGGCGAGGATCTCGCATCCTATCCGCGCGACCTGCATCGCGACACGGAGCTGGCGGAGCGCGCGGGCGCAAGCGTCCTGCTCGCCCCGAGCCCACCGGAGGTCTACCCGGAAGGGTTCGCGACGACCATCGTGATCGAGGGGCCCGCGGACGGGCTCGAGGGCGCCACGCGCCCAACCCATTTCGCGGGCGTCGCGACCGTGGTCGCGAAGCTACTCATCGCGTTGCGCCCGGACCGTGTCGTGTTCGGGCAGAAGGACGCCCAGCAGGTGGCGGTGATTCGTCGCCTCATGCGGGACCTCCATCTCGACGACATCGACCTCTTGGTGGCGCCCACCGCGCGCGAGGCGGACGGGCTGGCCATGAGCTCGCGCAACACCTACCTCGACGACGACGGGCGCCGCGCCGCCGCGGCCCTCTTTCGCGCGCTCTCCGCCATCGAGCGGCGCGTCCGCGAAGGGGTCCACGACCTCGACGAGCTGCGCGCGACCGGCATCGACGTACTCTCCGCCGATCCGCTGTGCCAGGCGGAGTACGTCGAGGTCGTGGACCCCGACAGCTTCGCGCCCCTCGATCGCCTCGATCGCCCATCGCTCGCCGTCGTCGCCGCGCGCGTGGGGTCCACGCGGCTCATCGACAACATCAAGCTTCCCGCACCGCAACCAACCTCCCGGAGGGCAAACGTGTCGCCGAGCACTCGGACGATGCTGAAGAGCAAGATCCACCGCGCCACCGTGACCGATGCCAACCTCAACTACGTGGGAAGCATCACCGTCGACTCGGACTTGCTCGGCGCCGCCGACATCCGCCCGTACGAGCATGTGCACGTCGTGAACATCAACAACGGCGCCCGTTTCGAGACGTACGCGATCGAGGGAGCGCCGGGCAGCGGCACGATCTGCCTGAACGGCGGCGCGGCCCGACTCGCCAACCCGGGCGACCTCGTCATCGTGCTCTCCTACGCGACCTACGCGGAGTCGGAGCTCGACGGCTACGAGCCCGTCATCGTCCAGGTCGACGAGGACAACCGCCGGACCGACCTCGTGGATGCCGTGCTGGCCGGCATAGAGTCGTCGCGCTAGCGCCGGACGCCCTTCGGAGTCGCAAAGGATTCCGCCGCCTGGCGGTCCTGACCGCCTACGACTACCCGACCGCCCTCGCCCTCGACGGAGCGGGGCTCGACATGATTCTGGTCGGGGACAGCCTCGGCGAGGTGGAGCTCGGTCACGATTCCACCCGCAGCGTGACCCTCGACATGATGATCCACCACACGAGGGCAGTCCGGCGTGGGGTGACGAGAACCCACATCGTCTCCGACCTCCCCGCGAACACGTACCGCAACCCTCGGCAGGCGGTGAAGAGCAGCCGGGCGCTGACCGAGGCGGGGGCTGACAGCGTCAAGCTGGAGGGAGCTCTCATCAGGCAGGTGGAGGCGATCATGGCCGACGGCATCGCGGTGATGGGCCACGTAGGCCTGCTCCCCCAGACGGCGCAGGAGTACCGGCGCCAGGGTACGACCGCCGACGCCGCTGACCGCATCGCAGCCGACGCCAGGGCGCTCGACGCCGCCGCTTGCTTCGCGATGATCGTGGAGGCGGTCCCGGCCGACCTCGCCGCCCGGATCACCGCCGAGGTCACGTGCCCCACCGTGGGCATCGCCGCCGGGTCCGCGTGCGATGGGCAGGTGCTCGTCTGCACCGACCTGATCGGTCAGCTTCCCGACCCGCCCGCCTGGCTGACGCCCCGAGCCGACGTCTTCGGCGCCGTGCGCGAGGCGGCCACGGCCTACACCGAGGCTGTCCGGCGCGGAGAGGCCGGGTGACGCCGGCCGACGTAACCACTACTCTATGCGCATGTCCGAGGCTGCTGGACTCGATCACCGGTCAGCGTCGGACGAGTCTCGTCCCGTTCCGGACGACGTCTTGGCGGGTGCCAGCCTGCGAAGCCGCGATCTGGTCGGGATGGACCTCTCCGGACGCGACCTCTCGGGCTCGGATCTATCCGGCGCGATGCTCGCACGGGCACGGCTGGTCGCGTGCGACCTCACCGGCGCCAAGCTGATCCGGGCCGACCTCGGCGGTGCTGTGCTGCGCGACGCCAACCTGTTCGACGCCGATCTCAGCCACGCCAACCTGATCGGGGCCGACCTGCAGGGCGCCAACCTGAAGCGGGCGAACATCGGTGACGCGACTCTGTTCCACGCGAAGGTCATGACCGCGGACCTCCGGGCCGCGACGGCCGCTCGCTCCGATCTGAGCTGGGTCAGCCTGATCGACGCGGACCTCCGTGAGGCGGATCTTTCGCAGGCCGACCTCTTCGAGGCCGACCTTCGCAAAGCGGATTTGCGCGGCGCAAGGCTGAACGGCGCGCAGTTGGTCGGAGCCGACTTCCGCGGCGCGATCGGCGACGCCAGCACGCAGTGGCCGCCGGGCTTCGATCCGGCCGCGCGCGGCGTCACCCAGAGCCCGCCGGAGCGGACCGCGAGCGACCCGGCAGCCGAGCGCGCCGCAGACTAGACGGCCTCCCGCGACGCCCGGCGGGGCAGCGATCTACACCCTGTTCCCCTGGGCGATCTTGTGGAGGTCCAGCGCCTCGTCCAAGGTGGCCTCCTCGACCCCGTGCTCGCGGGCTACCTCTCGCAGCGTCCGCCCTGAGGCCGTGGCTTCCTTGACGATCTCGCTGGCGCGGTCGTAGCCGATGTGCGGGTTGAGCGCGGTCGCCGTGGCGAGCGTCGACTCGGCGTGACGTGTGGCCATCTCGACGTTGGGCTCGATGCCGGACACGCACCTGTCGGCGAGCAGGCGCGTGGCCGAAGCGAGCAACGCGATCGACTCGAGCAGGTTTCGGCCCATCATCGGGATCATCACGTTGAGCTCGAAGTTGCCCTGCATGCCTCCCGCGGTGATCGCCACGTCGTTGCCGATGACCTGAGCGGACACCTGGGCGACGACCTCGGGGATGACCGGGTTGACCTTCCCGGGCATGATCGACGACCCCTTCTGCAACTCCGGCAGCCGAATCTCGGCGAGCCCGGCCCGCGGACCGCTACCCATCCAACGGAGGTCGTTGGCAATCTTCGTCAACGAGACGGCCACCGACTTCAGGGCACCCGATGCCTCGACGAGACCGTCACGGCCCCCCTGAGCCTCGAACGGATCGGCCGGC
Organism: Miltoncostaeaceae bacterium; assembly: GCA_030598075.1. Lineage (GTDB taxonomy): Bacteria > Actinomycetota > Thermoleophilia > Miltoncostaeales > Miltoncostaeaceae > JARFPS01. The sequence goes on from JAUVQP010000008.1 coordinate 7,860, forward strand.
GGGTGGATGCCCAGGCCGGTGTCTCTCGCGAGGCGCTCGCGTACCCGCGCCGCGAAGTCGACGTGCGTGTTGAGGCCGCTGCCCGTGGCGGTGCCGCCGAGGGGGATCTGCCCGAGCCTGGGCAGCGTGTCGGCCACCCGATCGCGGCCCTGGCGCACCTGCGCAGCGTAACCGCCGAACCTATGGCCCAGCGTGACCGGGACCGCGTCCATCAGGTGCGTGCGGCCCGACGTGACCACCGAGGCCAGCTCCTCCGCCTGCTCGGCGAGGGCGTCGCCGAGGTGATCGAGCGCCGGAAGCAACCGCTCTGCGATCTCCTGTAGCGCCGCGAGGTGGACGGCCGACGGGAACACGTCGTTGGAGCTCTGCCCCATGTTGACGTGGTCATTCGGGTGAGCCCCCTCGCCGGCGAGTGCGGCGATGACCTCGTTGGCGTTCATGTTCGAGGAAGTCCCCGATCCGGTCTGGAAGACGTCGACGGGGAACTGCTCGTCGTGCTCGCCCGCCGCGACGCTATCGGCAGCGGTGGCGATGCGCTCGGCGAGGGCGATGTCCAGCAGGCCCAACTCGCTGTTGCTGCGGGCCGCGGCCGCCTTCAGCCGGCCCAGCCAGCGCACGATGGGCACCGGAACGCCCTCGCCCGAGACCGGAAAGTTCTCGACGGCCTTCTGCGTCTCGCCGCCCCAAAGCTGCGCCATGCGTTCCTCCTTGGTGGCCCCGACGGCCCCAAGCGTAGCGGTGGGACGGGCCTTCGGGCTGACCCCTTACGGGCGGGGGAGTCCGCCGAGCGCGGTCAGGATCTCGCGTGCTGACGTCACGCCCAGCGCCAGATGCTCGACCCGGAGGTGCTCGTCCGCGGCGTGGATGGCATCGTCGGGAAGCCCGAAACCGCTGAGGATCGTGGGAATGCCGGCGCCGGCGAGCGCCGCCACGACGGGAATCGACCCCCCGGTGCGCACGAGCGCGGGCCGCACGCCGAGGGCGCGCTCGATGCCGTCGGCGGCGGCGACCAGCGCCGGGTGCCGGGGGTCGATCCGCGTCGAGCCCGCCACGCCCAGGTCGTCGATCTCGACGTCGGCGCCCTCGGGGGCCGCTCGGCGGAGGATCGCGTCCAGCGTCGTCGCCAGCCGCGAGGCCTCCTGGCCCGGCGCGACGCGCAGGGAGAGCGTCGTCTCGGCCACCGCCGGAATCGATGTCGCGACCAGCCTGGTGTCGCCCGCCGCGAGGCCGTGGACGTCGATGGCGGGTTCCGCGAAGGTGCGGCGGTAGAAGGCGCCCGCTCCCTCGGAGTCGGCGGGCCGGAGGCCGGCCTCGGCGAGCGCGCTCGGGCCTGCGGGAAGCTCTTCCCACGCGGCGCTCTCGGCGTCGTCGGGGAGCGAGATCCCTTCGTAGAGGTCGTCGTGGAGCCTCCCGTCGTCCGGAATCGCAGCGGCGAGCACACGCTGGAGGGCATGAACGGCGTTGAGGGCCGCGCCGCCATAGATGCCGCTGTGAGCGTCCGAGGTCGCGGTGCGGACGCGGATGCGGCGGTAGACCAGGCCCCGAAGCCCGGTGCAGATGGCCGCGAGCCCCGGGCGGACCATCGGCATATCGAAGACCAGGGCGGCATCAGCCGGGCCGGCCTCCGTGCGGAAGTGCACGAGCGCCGAGTCACCCCCGCTCTCCTCCTCGCCGTCGATGACGAAGGCCGCCCGTACGGGAAGCGCACCGGCGGCCGCGAGTCGCTGCACAGCCACCACGAGCATGAAGAGGTTGCCCTTGTCGTCGCTGACCCCGCGGCAATAGAGCGCCCCGTCACGCTCGACGGGATCGAAGGGACCCGTGCTCCAGAGCTCGGTCGGACCCGGAGGCTGCACGTCGTAGTGGCCGTAGAGGATGACGGTGGGGGCGTCGTCGAAGCCCTCGGACGCCGGCACGTGGCCGACGAGCAGGGGGTGGCGATCGGTCGCCCGCACCTCGGCCACGCCCCCGGCGCGACGAATCTCCACGGCCAGCATCTCGGCGGCGCGGCGCATGTCCGGCGCGTGATCGGGGTCCGCGCTGACGCTGGGAACCCTCAGCAGGGCATCCAACCGGCTCCGCTCGGCGGCATCCATCGCGACCGTAGCCTACGGCTCTCACGGTCGACGCGGGGCTACCGCCCTCCCCGCTCGGCGACGTGATGCGCCGGCCCCAAGGGAACCACGCCAGAGGGGTTCAGCGAGGGGTGCGTCCGATAGTAGTGGTGCTTGATGTGGTCCGCGTCGACCGTCTCGGCGATGCCCGGAACGTCCAACAGGCGGCGGCAGTACTCCACGAGGTTCGGATAGTCGATCAGCCGGCGGATGTTGCACTTGAAGTGCCCCACATAGACCAGATCGAAGCGCACGAGCGTCGTGAAGAGCCTCCAGTCGGCCTCCGTGGTCCGCTCGCCGACCAAGCACCCTCCACCCGACAGGCGTTCCTCCAGCAGGTCAAGCGAAGCGAAGAGGGCCGTGACCGCCTCGAGGTAGGCGCTCTGGCTGGTGGCGAAGCCCGCCCTGTAGACACCGTCATTCACCGTGTCGTAGACGATGGAGTTGACCGCGTCGATCTCGTCGCGGAGGTCTCGCGGGTACAGGTCGACATCCGGATCGCCGAACTCGTCGAACTCCGAGTTCAGCATCCGCATGATCTCGCTGGACTCGTTGTTGACGATCGTCCCGGTCACGCGGTCCCAGAGCACCGGCACCGTCACCCGAGCGCGGAATCCGGGGTCCGAGGCCCGGTATGCCTCGCTGAGGAAGCGGAAGCCGTTGACCGGGTCAGGAGAGAATCCGGGGCCATCCCCAAAGCGCCACCCGCGCGCGTCGCGGATCGGGTCGACGACCGACAGGGACACGGCGTCCTCGAGCCGCTTGAGGCGCCGCACGATGATCGTCCGATGGGCCCACGGGCAGGCCAGGCTGACGTACAGGTGGTACCTTCCCGCCTCCGCCGGAAACCCGGACGAGCCGTCCACGGTGACCGCCTGCCGGAACGCGCTCCTCTGGCGGACGAAGCGTCCACGAACGGTCTCGTCGGGGAACGCCGGTGCGCGCGACGCCATACCCCGCCCGCTACGCCGGCGCCGAGACGAGACCGGGCGCGCGGGCGAGGACCGGCCGCAAGAAATCACCGGTGGACGACCCCGGCTCGGCGGCGACCTCCTCGGGCGTTCCGATGGCCACGAGGGCACCGCCCGCCGCCCCGCCCTCGGGGCCGAGGTCGACGATCCAGTCGGCGGTCTTGATGACGTCGAGGTTGTGCTCGATGACGATCACGGTGTTGCCGGCATCCGCCAGGCGTCGGAGCACCACCAACAGCTTCTCGACGTCGGCGAAGTGCAGGCCCGTGGTGGGCTCGTCGAGCGTGTAGAGCGTGTTCCCCGTGGCCACGCGCGACAGCTCGGTCGCCAGCTTGACCCGCTGCGCCTCGCCGCCGGAGAGGGTGGTGGCGGGCTGACCCAGCCGCATGTAGTCCAAGCCAACGTCGTGGAGCGTCCCGAGCCTCCGGGCGATCTTCGGCACCGGCGCGAACACCTCGAGCGCCTCCTCGACCGTCATCTCGAGGACGTCGTGGATGGTCTGCCCCGCGTAGCGGACGGTGAGCGTCTCGCGGCTGTAGCGCTGTCCGTTGCAGACCTCGCACGGGACGTAGACGTCCGGCAGGAAGTACATCTCGATGGTGATCGTGCCCTCTCCCTTGCACGCCTCGCAGCGGCCGCCCTTGACGTTGAAGCTGAAGCGCCCCGGCGCGTAGCCGCGCGCTCGGGCGTCCTGCGTTCGAGCGAAGAGCTGACGGATGTGGTCGAACAGCCCCGTGTAGGTGGCCGGATTGGAGCGTGGGGTGCGCCCGATCGGTGACTGGTCGATCGACACGACCTTGTCGAGCTGCTCGATGCCGTCGATCCGATCATGACGGCCGGGTCGCTGCGGCCGGCGGCTGAGCTGCCGCGACAGCGCCTTCAGCAGAATCTCGTTCACCAGCGTGCTCTTTCCCGAGCCCGACACCCCGGTGACGCACGTGAACGCACCGATCGGGAAGCGAACGTCGATGCCGCGCAGGTTGTGCTCCGCGGCGCCGCGCACCACGATCTCGCCCTCTCCGGGCCGGCGCCGGGCGGGGACCTCGATCGCACGGCGGCCCGACAGGTAGGCGCCCGTCTCCGATCCTGCGGCGTTCTCGATGTCGGCGACAACCCCCTCCGCGACAACCCGACCGCCGTGCTGACCCGCGCCGGGACCCATGTCGATGACATGGTCCGCGGAGCGCATCATCTCCTCGTCGTGCTCGACGACCAGCACGGTGTTGCCCTGGTCGCGCAGGCGCCTGAGGGTGCCGATCAACCTCCGGTTGTCCCGCTGGTGCAGTCCGATCGAGGGCTCGTCGAGGATGTACAGCACGCCCATGAGGCCGGACCCGATCTGCGTGGCGAGGCGGATGCGCTGGGCCTCGCCCCCCGACAGCGTTCCGGAAGCCCGCTCGAGGGTCAGGTACCCGACGCCCACCTCGTCGAGGAACCGCAGGCGCTGGTCGATCTCCTGGATGACGCGCTCGCCGATCATCGCCTGGGTCTCGCTCAGCTCGAGGTCGGCGAAGAACCGAACCGCCTCGGACACCGACAGCTCGGTCAGCTCGTGGATGGAGCGCCCCCCCACGGTGACGGCCAGGCTCTCGGGCCGGAGGCGCGCGCCGCCGCAGTCGGGGCAGGCGCGGAGCGACATGAACTGCTCCACGTGCTCGCGCACGGCCCTGGAGATCGAGTTGCGGTGCTGGCGGCGCAGGGCCGGGAGCACGCCCTGGAACCAGCCGAAGCTCCCCCCCTTGCGTCGCTTGCCGAGGAAGATGCGCTCCCGGCGGCCGGTGCCGTCCAACAGAAAGCTTCGGTCGCTCGCCGACAGCCGTCGCCATGGCCGCGTTCGATCGATGCCCTCGCGCTCGCACACCGCCGCGAGAATGAGGTCGTAGTAGTCGGTGGTGCGGTCGGTCCACGGCATGATCGCGCCGTCGTCGAGCGACCGCTCCGGATCGATGACGAGCTCGGGGTCGATCTCCTGCATGAAGCCCAGCCCGGTGCACGCCGGGCAGGCGCCGTGAGGGGAATTGAAGCTGAACACGCGCGGCGCGAGCTCCGCCAGCGACACACCGTGCTCCGGGCAGGCGAACCGCTCCGAGTAGACGAACGAGCTCCCCTCGCCGCCCACCTCCTGGATCCGCACGAGACCGTCGGACAGCCGCACCGCCGTCTCGATGGCGTCCGTCAGCCGCCTGCGGAGGTCGTCGCGCATGACCAGGCGGTCGACGACCACCTCGATCGTGTGCCTGAGCTTGCGATCGAGGGAGGGAGCCTCGTCGACGAGGTGGATCTCACCGTCGACCACCACGCGCGAGAAGCCGTCGGATCGCACGGCCTCGATGACGTCGCGGTGCTCCCCCTTCCGATCTCGGACCAGGGGCGCGAGCACCATGAAGCGCGTGCCTTCCGGCAGGGCGAGCACGCGGTCGGCGATCTGCTCGACGCTCTGCCCCGCGATGGGGCGGCCGCACTCCGGACAGTGGGGCTCGCCGACCCGGGCGAACAGCAACCTCAGGTGGTCGTAGACCTCGGTGACCGTCGCCACCGTGGACCGCGGGTTCCGGCTCGTCGTCTTCTGGTCGATCGAGATCGCCGGCGAGAGACCATCGATGTGGTCGACGTCGGGCTTGTCCATCTGGCCGAGAAACTGACGCGCGTACGCAGAGAGGCTCTCCACGTAGCGCCGCTGGCCCTCCGCGTAGAGCGTGTCGAACGCCAGGCTCGACTTTCCGCTGCCCGAGAGCCCCGTGATGACCGTGAGGCGGTCGCGCGGAATCGAGACGGAGACGTTCCGCAGGTTGTGCTCGCGCGCACCGACGACGTGGATCGCGTCGGGGGCAAGTGACGAGTCGGCGCCGGGCACCCGCTCCAGTCTAGCCTCGGCGCTCCTCGACGGCCCGCGGTCGTCCCTTCCGGGGCGGCGGCCCGCGGGCCCGTCTGGCAAGCTGGAGGTGTGCACTTCGGGCTGGTCCGAGAGGGGCAGGAGATCGACGGCGACGGCTACAGCCGCGTCCCGCTCGCTTCCTGCGGATGGCGCGACTCGCCCGACGGCGAGCGCTCTCTCTTCGTCCGCTGGCCGGAGGCGGCCGAGGAGTGGCATGCCGATGGCGTGGGCTTCTTCGCGAACCCCAGCGACGGCGGTCCGTTCTTCGTCTGGTCGTTCTGCGACGTCTGGGAGACCCTCACGATTCCGAGCGGCACGCGCCTGACCTTGGGCCTTCCCCCGGGAGCCGCCCCGGGCTGACCCGCTCGCGCTCGTCACCGGGGCGCGAGCGCCACGACGGCCGAACGGGCACCCCGAAGGGCGCAGCCGTCATCGAGGCTGCCTCATTCTGGAACAGCCTCCTATATCTCGTCGAAGCGCGCCTGGTACGAGCGGGCCATGGCGCCGACGAACTCCTCCCACCGCAGGCCGCTGCCCGGCGGCGGGAGATCCGGCGAGACCCGTCCGGTGTCGGGATCGAAGACCACCACGGCCACGCCCTCGAGCAGGTGGGGCGCGTCGCCCTCGGTGCGGCGCCCGCCGGCGCGGGACAACCGGTCCACGGCCCGCTCGATGAGCCCGACGGTGCTCTTTCGCACGACCTCCTCGCTCTTTCGAGCCTCCTCGAAGGTGGGGATGGTGAGGACCCCCCCGATGACCGCGAACGGGAACTTCAGGTGCAGGTTGACGGCGAAGGTCCGGATGTCTCCGAAACGGTTCCAGATGGCCCGGCCGACCGCGAGGTGTACCGGCTTGAGCTCGACGGCCATGCGGAGACCGTCGAGCTCGTGCATCTCCGACAGGTCCGCTTGGCCAACGCGCAGCGCCCCGGACACGCGCTTCTCTCCGGCGTGAGCGCGGCCCATGACCGGGACGCGCTCGGCCAGCTCGCCCTTGAGCGCATGTGCCAGCGCGGCGGAGAGGCGGATCTGGGCCGCCTTCTTGGGACCGCTGGAGAGGCGCGGCGCGGCGTGGACGTACGCGCTGGCCCCCAGGACGTAGTCGTCGAGCAGCGGGTGCGTGATCTCGGCCAGCCGATCGACCGCGGGCACCCCGATGAGGGTCACCGGAACGCCACCACCGCGGGATCGCCCGCCCCACGCTCGGGCGGATCGCGCCGCACCTCGATGTGCCCGGCGACCTCCGACTCGCGGAGGCGCCTCTCGCAGAGGTCGATGTAGGCCGGCTCGATCTCGACCGAGATGGAGTGACGCCCCGTCTCGACCGCCGCGAGCGCCGTCGTGCCGGTGCCCGCAAACGGATCGAGCACCCGATCGCCGGTGAAGCTGAACATCCGAATGAGCCGCCGCGGCACCTCGAGGGGGTACGGGGCCGGGTGCTCGCGGCGCAACTGGCCGGTGACGTCGGTCCAGACCGGGGCGAACCATCGCGCGTAGTCGTCCGTCTTGATGAATGACCGCTGCTGCTGATCGTCCGTCGGGCTGCGGTAGCCACCCGGCTTGCGTAGAAAGAGGATGTGCTCGATGTCGTTCTTGACGATGCCGTTGGGCAGGTTGGGCTTCCCGAGGAAGCGGCTCGAGCGGGAGGCCTCCAACGCGATGTTCGCCACCTTCATCCAGCGAATCGGGGTGAGGCAGTCGAAGCCGAGTCGCCGCGCGCGCACCTGGATGTCGGCGGACAGGGGCAGCACATGGTGCCGTCCGCCCCGGCGGCGGCTGATGCAGATGTCGCCCACCACACAGGCGATTCGCCCGCCGGGAACCAGGAGCCGGAGGCACTCGCGCCAGGCCGCGTCGAGCTGATCGAGGAACTCCTCGTAGACCGGATGGTTGCCGAGCTGCGCCGGGTGGTCGGGGTACTCCTTGAGCGAGCCGTACGGCGGGCTGGTGCAGACCAGGTGCACGGATTCGGTCTCGATCCACGCCAGGTCGCGGGCGTCCCCGAGCTGAACCACATGGCGCGTCGGCCCGATCGACATCCCGGCCATGCTAGTGGTGCGCCAGGACGCGACCGCCCGTCGCGACGGCCCGCGATGCGCTACCCGTCGCGCTCGTCCTCGCGGACGCGATCCCACTTGGCCAGGAGCGACGCGTGGCGCGTACGGCGAGCCCGATCGACCTCCCAGGGAAGGTCGGCCGGCGGCAAGCGGGCCGCCCGCCCCTCGCCCCACAGCGCACCCTGGCCGGGGAGACCGTGAAGCGCAACGTACAATTCGTCCTCGTCGAGCCCCGGCGCGGCCAGGGTCCGGAAGTCGGACTCCTCGATGAAGCGTCCGTCCGCGCTCACCTCCGGCGCGACCTCCGCCCGCCACTCTTGCGCGGCACCGGCGCGGGGCCCACGCCCGGTGAACCGGCGTCCGAGCGGCGCGTGCGGCGTGCCGGTGCGGCGCCCCTCTCCTCGGGCTCGCCCCCGAGCGCTCGCCGAAGCTGCGCGATCTCGTCGCGAAGGCCCGCGGCCCGCTCGAAGCGGAGTTCCTCGGCGGCTCGGAACATCTCGGTCTCGCGCTCGACGATCTGACGCTCGATGTCGGTGGGGTCGGCGCTCGTGTCGGGGCGCTCCCCGCGCCGGCCTCGCGCGGGCGCCGGGTCCTCGTCGAGGCCGAGAAGCTGCACGATGTCCGACACACCCTTCGTGACCGTCCGGGGCGTGATGCCGTGCTTGTCGTTGTGGGCCCGCTGGATGGAGCGGCGCCGGTCGGTCTCCGCGAGCGCCGTGCGCATGGCCTCGGTCTCGTTGTCGGCATACATGATGACCCTGCCGTGCACGTTCCGCGCCGCGCGCCCGATCGTCTGAATCAGGGACGTCGTGCCCCGCAGAAAGCCCTCCTTGTCCGCGTCGAGAATCGCGACCAGCGTGACCTCCGGAAGGTCCAATCCCTCTCGCAGCAGGTTCACGCCGACCAGCACGTCGAACTCGCCGAGGCGGAGCTCCCGGATGATGCGGATGCGGTCGAGGGTGTCGATCTCGGAGTGCAGGTATCGGGCGCGGACGCCGGCGTCGACGAGGTAGTCGGTGAGATCCTCCGCCATGCGCTTGGTCAGCGTCGTGACCAGGGCGCGCTCGTCGCGCTCGGCCCGGACACCGATCTCGTTCAGCAGATCGTCTATCTGGTGGTGGGTCGGGCGAACGTCGACCTCCGGGTCGACCAGGCCGGTGGGCCGGATTATCTGCTCGACGACCTGGCCGGAGGTCTGGCGCTCGAAGTCGCCCGGCGTCGCCGAGACGAAGATGATCTGCTCGACGCGCTCCAGGAACTCGGGCAGCTGCAGGGGTCGGTTGTCGAGCGCCGACGGCAGGCGGAACCCGGCGTCCACGAGCGCGAGCTTGCGCGAGCGGTCGCCCTCGTACATGCCCCGAAGCTGACCCACGGTGTTGTGCGACTCGTCGACGAAGCAGACGAAGTCGTCGGGGAAGAAGTCGAGCAGGGTGTGCGGCGGCAGCCCGGCGGAACGACCGTCCAGGATGCGCGAGTAGTTCTCGATGCCCGAGCAGTAGCCGAGCTGGCGGATCATCTCCATGTCGTACTCGGTGCGCTGGCGCAGCCGGTGCGCCTCCACGAGCTTTCCGAGCGAGGTGAACGACGCGCACTGCTCCTCGAGCTCGTCCCGGATCTCCGCAACGGCGCGATCGATCGTCTCGGGTGGGGTGATGTAGTGGGTGGCCGGGTATACGGCCAGGTGGGGGCGTTCGCCCGCCACCTCGCCCGTGAGGGGGTGAAACTCGGTGATGCTCTCGACCTCGTCGCCGAACAACGAGATTCGAAAGGCGGTCTCGGCATAGGCCGGCTGGATCTCGACCGTGTCGCCGCGCACGCGAAAGCGCCCGCGCTCCAAAACCGTATCGTTGCGCTCGTAGTGAGTCCCGACGAGCCGCCGGAAGAGCTCCTCGCGGCGATACTCCTCCCCCACGGTGAGGATCACCACCCGGTCCCGGTAGACCTCCGGCGAGCCGACGCCGTAGATACAGCTCACCGACGCGACGATGACCACGTCCCGGCGAGCCAGGAGCGCGGTTGTGGCGGCATGGCGCAGCCGGTCGATCTCGTCGTTGATCGAGGCGTCCTTCTCGATGTAGGTGTCCGTCGAGCTGATGTAGGCCTCGGGCTGGTAGTAGTCGTAGTAGCTGACGAAGTACTCGACCGCGGCCTCGGGCAGGAACTCGCGAAACTCGTTGCAGAGTTGCGCCGCGAGCGTCTTGTTGTGGGCGATGACGAGGGCCGGTCGGCCGGTTTCGGCGATGATGCTCGCCATCGTGAACGTCTTACCCGAGCCGGTGACGCCCAGGAGCGTTTGGCGCGCCTCGCCGCGCGCGAGGCCGGCCGTGAGCTCCGCAATGGCCTGGGGTTGATCGCCGGTCGGTCGGTAGTCGGGCGACCGGGCGAAGGTCGTCGCGGTGCTCACCGCCCGCAGGGTAGCTCCCGACGCGGGCGCCGGGTCCGTCGCCCGCCCGTCACGCCCCCTCGATGCGCTCCCTGAGCGCGGCGAGATCGCGCGTGACGCCCGACTGGACCTTTCCCTTGATGAAGGCCCCGGTCATGCCGTCGAACGCGGGCGAGCTTTGCCGGTAGCGCACCAGCGTCCCCGCGTCGACGGCCTCGAACGTCCAGGCCACCTCGAAGGAGGGCCCGAGCCCCTGGGCACGGATGGTGTATCCACCCTCACCCCAGTCGGTCACCTTGGCGGTCCAGTCGATCTGGTGACCCGCCACCACGAGAACCCCGCGGCACTCCGAGCCCACGGCGGGCGGGCCGGGCGTCGTGAACTCGAACTCCTTGAGGTTGCGCTGCCAGGCTATGGCGTTCTTGGGCTCCATAACCTCCTCGCGGACCCGTTCGATGGACCCGTCCACCACGATCTCGCGCTCGATGTCGCCCACCCAGCCCCCCTTTCCTCTCTCTCGACGGACTGCGGCAGCCTCCCCCGGACCCCCGGCGGACGTCAACCGCAAGGCGTAGGATTTTTCCGGTCGACGACGAGGGGGGTCGATGCCCGCGGTCGAGTTGCTTCACACGATGATCCGCGTCCTGGACGAGGAGCGGTCGCTTCGTTTCTACGGCGCGCTCGGCTTCGCGGAGCGTGGCCGAAAACGGGTCGGCGGCGACACGGCGACGATCATCTTCCTCGGGCTCCCGGGAGATGGGGACCGCCTCGAGCTCACCCTCAACGACGGCCGCACCGAACCGTACGAGATCGGCACCGCGTACGGTCACGTCGCGCTCGCCCTCAGCCAGCTCGACGCGGAGCTGGCCCGGCTCGCCCAGGACGGGATCGAGCCCGCGCA